>DMJL01000279.1:523-11148 GCA_003451785.1 Bacteroidales bacterium | reverse complement strand
GCGCCCGCGCGGGGCGCGACCACAGGCTTGTACTCTATGCCCCGTATGCCCAAGTTTCAATCCACGCGCCCGCGCGGGGCGCGACGTGGTGAAGTTTGCCTCTATAACCGAGATTCCGGTTTCAATCCACGCGCCCGCGCGGGGCGCGACTGCCGTATTGGTCGAGAGGGAGGATTCGTACATAAAAGTTTCAATCCACGCGCCCGCGCGGGGCGCGACTGGCAACCGGTGCAATACGCTTGCAGATTCTTGGTGTTTCAATCCACGCGCCCGCGCGGGGCGCGACGATAATCAATATTTTCATAATCACCACCAGGAAAGTTTCAATCCACGCGCCCGCGCGGGGCGCGACATTTGCGCACTCCTAAACAGCAATGGCATTCGCGTTTCAATCCACGCGCCCGCGCGGGGCGCGACTTCCAGGATGGACGATTTCACTTGGTGAATCAAGTTTCAATCCACGCGCCCGCGCGGGGCGCGACTGTATATATTCTAAAACACTAATTACAAGCAATTTACAGTACAGTTTCCGCGAACCTATATTTTTACTTTGAATTACCCGCTGAGTTTCCTTTAAAATTAGCTTGAAATTCATAATTGGTGCGGGTTTGCGAAATTTACGAAATATTAATGTTATCATGGGGTTCGCATTCAAATAATTAGTTGGTCAGCTTCTGGGTTGTAAGATGTTTTTGCTCCAAAATGGTCAACTTTTTTTTGCCAATTGTTTCCCAGATAATAAAATCGAAGACTGTCTGTTTCAGTATCAATAATTTTGAGCAATTTGTTTCGCAAAAAAGCAAGTTGGGCTGGATCCAAAACGCACTCGAAAACACTGTTTTGAACCCTTTGGCCTTGGTTTGTGCAGGCTTTTGCAACTTGCCTAAGTCGTTTACGTCCTTCTGGGGAAGTTGTTTCTACATCGTATGTAATTAAAACCATCATGCAAATTTCTGTTATTTCATAATAAATGCCGGATATGCATCAACATCTCCCCTAATGTGCCTTGCCAACAATGTTGCTTGGGCGTGTGGCAACAAACCCAGGGGTATGTTTTCCTGAAAGTATGGGTGGAAAATAGTATCCTGTTTGCGTTTTTGCCAGGTCGAAATAAATTCTTTTCTGGTATCATCAGTCATGTGAATTGCCATTCCTCCATGATTGATGAACCCTCCGGGTGCAACTTGTTTTCTATTGATTAAAGTAAGTACGAGCCTATCTGCAAGATATGGTCGCAACTCCTCCATCAGGTCAAGTGCCAAGCTTGGTCTGCCTGGACGATCCGTATGCAAGAATCCTACATAAGGGTCTAACCCTACAGTTTCGAGTGCCGATTGTACATCATTTGCCAATAGGGTGTATGCAAATGAAAGCATCGCATTGATGGGATCGCGCGGGGGGCGTCTGTTTCGCCCATTCATGTTGAAATGTTCTTTTTGATGAATTATCATTTGGTTGAATATTTCAAAATACTGATTGGCCGCATCTCCTTCAACACCCCTAAGAACATCCAAACTCACAGCCCTGAAGGCCTGTTTCTGACGCAATTCCATAAAGCTTGAGGCAGAAGCCAAATCTTGTTCCTGATTTCCTTTGCCATGGTCTCTTATAACCCGCTGTATTACATTGCGGCAATTGGCAATTTTTGCTGCTATGAATACACGGCTAATTGCAAGTGCTTTGACCGTGTCGTCGGCTATACGGTATTGCTGTCGGCGCAACAAAACATTTCCTTTTACCTTGCCCGATACACGAGCCAGAAAACGGCCCTGACCAGATAAAAAACATACAGAAACATTGTGCTCCATACACAAAGCCAGCAAACCCGGACTTGCTCCCATATACCCAAAGGCTACAATACTTTCGATATTGTGAATCGGGATGCGGAATCTCTCCTCCTCCTCTGTCTTTACCACTACATTTAGCCCATCGCGGGCAAGATAAGCTTCAGGTGTTGTAACATAAAGGGTATTTAGCAGTTTTTTCATTCTGTTTGGCCTAAATGGGTTTCAAGATAATCAGTAGCGTTTTGCCCTTTTGAGAATGTGTTTGGCTGGCAGTAACCAAACATTGAACAGGAATGACAATGTTTTTTGTAAACCGGAAGCGGTGTTTTGCCAGCCGAAAACAATTCATGCATTCTTTGAGATAGGTCTGCAACTTGATCTCTAAGGCTTTGTGTGAATTGAACAGCATAGCGCTTATGAGGCTGACCATAGTACATAAATCCTTCATTTATTGTAATATTATTCATTTCCTCAAGACATATTGCCTGCGCACACAACTGAACAATATCGCAATTGGTTGGCTTTGGAATGCCCCGTTTGTATTCAACGGGAATTACCTTCCACAAACCATGTTTTCCTGGAACGACGATTGCATTTTCAATATTTGCGCTTTCCACCCTGCGTAATTCAACCAGATCTGCCCTGCCATACAAGCCTAATTCATACGAAACAAGTGGTACTGCACGAATAAATTGCACAGCACCTCTTGATTCGCTTTTGGTAAAATCATCCACTCTTTCATGCAAAACTCTTCCCTCGGCAGTAAAAAGGTTTTCATTCCACTGCTGCTCAATGTATATAAGAGCATATTGCCTTTCGCAAAAGGCAATATGCTGTATGCCCGAGAGCATTAAGAGGTTATCGTCGGAAAAAGGAGGCAAATTTTTTGTTTTAAGTTATCAGAATCCGTCAATTATTTCCGGAGTTAATCCTTTAAGGTCCTCAATTTCAAATGTTCCATCAGGGTTTACTTTAAGGCTCTTATGAACATTAGCAGATGAGTGCTTCCCTGCCTTGCAGCCATGGTTCCACCAAAAAACCCTTACCACCTCCATACTACCTGCAGGTCTCGCTGATGATTCGTCGTTTTCAAAAAGCTTTGGAAGTATTTCCTTAATTGCATTTGAATCTTCATTTGTGAAACCAGTCTTTTCGGCCAATTGGGGATTCATACTTCCGTAAAATACATATATAGCTTTATCAATCCGATGTTTCATCCCCATTGTGTCAGAACTTTTTTTACCGTCGGCAGTGGTTTCGCTATTCACACTTTTGGTAATTTGTATGCTTTCAGGGCGAATAGGCTCAATGCTGAATGCTGACCTAACCGTAACGGGACCTCTGACCGGGATAGAAACACCAGTGTCTCCTCCTGCATCGCCTTCATTCTCATCATCACCTTTTTTCTTTTTCGAGCCTGAAGATTTAAAAGCAAACACTTGCCCGAAAGCCCTGACATCGAACCATTGTTTACAAGCACTTTCCAAGGTAAGGTTTTCCTTTAAGGCTTTTTCGGCTCTGTCCTTTAGGCTTTTGGCATCATCAACCTTTCGTTCATCGCTTTGTACAAAAATCGAATACTTGAAATTTCCTTGATCGTCTTTTGCTTCCATCAAACGATCGCGGATTTTACGTTTTAAGCACACATCACTAATTTCACCATACCCGTCATAATCCATTCGGGGACGGTTTCCATTCAATGGGTCGCCATTTGGGTTTGCTTTTGTAGCGCGCAGTATTACTGCAAAATCAATTTTGTTTTCTAATGTTGTCATTGTAATTTTTAATTATTGGTTATTTACTTCTTCACTGTTTGCTCGTTCAGGTTTTATATTTGTTACCAATTCCAATCGTTGGCAATGATAGCTTAACAGATAAAGGCCTGACAATCTTTCATTTTTTTCAAAATCTCCAGGCGAAAACAAACTGTTGATTTCGCCAACCAGGTTTTTCATTCGAAAGAGAAATTCAGGCCTCCTGGATTGTAGCCTTGAAAAATATCCCTGTGAGATGCTTTTATAAAGTTTTTCCCAGGTTTTAAAGGGTTGTTCGGAAAACATATGCATCATACGCGCAGCATTTGTTTCGCGATTTTCTTTTGCAAGATAAAGAGCCCTTTCCTCAATGTGTTCGGCAACGGCCAAAAGCCTGCCATACAAATAATCTCTGTCGGTTCTTTGTTTTTCGAGTGCCATAATTTTTAAATTTTCTTGGTGATTAATTTTTTGCCTAATAATGTGACAACTGTATAAAGCACAAGCAACGCTAAGAGCGCGCTCCCATTCCCAATTTTCCAAACCTGCTCTGTTTGATGCCCTTTTAACAGCCATATTTACCAAATCGTAAGGTAACTGCCGGCCATCAATTATACATGGCAATAATCTTTCAATTGTCGCTTTTTTAAGTTTGTCGTCCAGTCTCTTTCCATAACATGCCTCAGCTATTACTCTTGGAGCGGGTGCATAAACAATGTACCCCGAATGTATTTTCTTTTTGACATTTGGGTCTTGTATGAATTCATGAAAATGCCAGGCCATATCTGTATGCCATTTTTCGACCCTGTCAAGAAACTCTGACCCCGACAATTCGCGATAATAGGTTATGGAAATCCGCCCCGGCCCGGCAGAGTCAAGCCCAAGTACCACAATCTTTTTGGAATCGGTTAGGGAGGCTTTGTAACCAGCAATTTTTTTAGAAAGTTTTTTTGCAAAGGTTTGACCGGCATCAGCATATGAAATTGTTGATAGTTCGGCTATTCTTTCTTCGGCACTCTCATCAAACAGCGAAACGGAGTCTGAAAATTCGTTGGGTTTTTCTTCTCCTGTAACCGACCACGATACAATAACCTGGTCGCCATTTCGAAAACCTTGGCGGTCAATAAGCCAACGAAGGGCACTATGGGCTTTTTGGCTCACCTTAGCACTAATTGTTGCTACTTGCGTTGAATTCTCAAATCTTCCTAAAAATGTGAAACCAGAAGTGTCATTGGAGGAAATGAGTTTTCCGCTATCTTTAACACTTCGTATACCTTTTGGGTGCTTGAAAGCAATAGAGTCTTCCTCGCCACATACAATACACAAATTATTTCGAGCTTCTTGATTAATTACAAAGGAGATCCAGCTATTAAATAAATCAGTAGTTTTCCAACATGAGCTCTCTGCTATCCCAGGCTTTTCAATATTCCAACGTACAAATAAATCACCTTGATCAAATTCTGAAACCTCCTCATCTTTTGTTTTTTTTAGAGTTAAAAACTTAAGAACCTTTGGCTTTTCTTTATTTTTAGGCCATTTTGAAAATAATTTCCTTTTTTCATCTGCTATTAACACATTTGCATCTACTAAGTCCTGTATTAAGGTTCCCTTCGAAATGTATCCTAATACTGCATCAAGCATAAAATGAGAATATTCCGATTTAGCCCAGGATTCTAATAGTTTATAATATTCATCAAAATAGGGTTCTTTTAAACCACCAAATGTCTCATAATCTTTAGCGCAATATTGAAGCTTTTCACATAATGGGTGAGGTGCAACATAATTCGTTCTAACTGAAGAATCTTCAGTACAAGGTATGATTGTAAAATTTCCTGATTCAATAATCTTTGCTCCAATAAAATTGCCCTTTTCGTCAATATAAAGGTCCAAATGTGCTTTTTTTAACATGTGAAATAGGGGAAGTAATGGGACATTATTGCTGCTATCTGATAATTCATAATCATACAAATAGCAAGCTTCGTAAGTTTTATAAAGTTCTTCAATCCAGCTCATGGCTTACCGTCCTCCCCTTCGGTTTGTTTTACAAGTTCGTTGTATTCAGTTTCTACATCTTTCTGGTTTGCGCCTTCGCCAAATTTTTTGGCTCCCATTGGACGGATTTCTTTTATAATATTTGTGGGATCTTCGGTTCGGGAAAATTCAATAATCCCATGTTTCATTACAGGTCGCCAAAATCTGGTAATAAGCTTGTCAAGGCCAGTTTCGTCGGGATAGCCAAAGCTGTGAAACATTAAGCCGTAGCCGACTTCACTAATTTCATCATAAGAACCTTTTCCATCACCAAAAATGCATGGCTCAACATAGCCCTGGCAATCGCGCGTGCCAAGAAAAATGTCCTGGCGGCCCCCTCGTTCCAACATCCGCTGGGCAATTTGAAAATGTTTGCCTTCGATTCGATCCCCTTCTAATTCAGGTCGAAATTCATTCCATTCAAAATGGGCCAAAACCTGGTATTCGACATCGGCCAAATAAGTGTAAATGGCCAGGTCGTTTCCTCCACTCATTTTAAGTGGTTTAGTTCCCTTGGTTTGAGTTCTGATTGGATTCATTACCCGAACCTTATCAATATGCCAGATTAAGGTTGGTTTCCAGTAAATTGATTTTGCAACGCCTTTTAATGCTTCATAAGTTGGAATGTGGTACGAACATCGTTCGCCTCCCATTTTGGTGATTGGGTCGGTAAACAGGGCGTACCGCCCCCACACTTTAAATTGAATGCTGTTTTTGGGTGTATCCATATTATTTTGATATTAAGGTTTCATAATCGGAAGTTACTTCGGTACTTAACCCAAACTCCGAATGGTAAAAACGAGCGTCATTCAAAACCATCACACCTATTTCCGGCACCAAGCTAATTGCATGTTGCTCGTTAAGTTTTTTTATAACATTTGGAAAAACATTTACAGTAAATTGCTGGGCATTTCGTAAAAGTTTAAATTGTTGTTTTACCGCAAATTGCGAAAACAAATCGGAAACTATTTTTTTACCTTTCTCGGAAAAAGGTACTACAATTCCCTGAGTTGGAGCATCAATTGCCTTGAAATGTTCACCTGCGGTTCCGAAGGCCTGACGAAAATAAATTTTCGGCTCATTGTCATTGATGCGCTGGTATTCGCCAACTGACAAAGAATTATCACTTAACAGGTTTAATAAATTGTCCTCACGGCCGATATTTACGGGATAAGACATTTCAACTGCCCTATCGTAAAAATAATATTGAAAATATCTTTTCATAACCGCAGGGTGAATCAGTTCCCGGGGTAGGATAGCATTTGGATCGTTTAACTCCCTAAAAATACGGTTGCTAACATCCCTGCCAATTTTAATGTCGTAAAGTGAATCTAAATTCTCATCTTTTGGGTTAACTACGAACACTTTACCCAGGTTTCTTTTCCCATTTCGGTTGCATCGCCCTGCGGCCTGGGCTATCGAATCAACACCCGCAACAAAACGAATAACTGAACCAAAATCAACATCAACGCCAGCTTCAATTAGTTGGGTACTTACGCATATTAAAGGTTCTTTATTATCAAGCTTCTGGCGTATTTCATTCAACTTTTCCATTCTGTGCGCCGGGCACATGCTTGTACTTAAATGAAATATGGTAATTCCTTCATTTTTGTTAAATGATTCATATACTTCCCGGGCAAATCGTTTCGTGTTGACAATTACCAAACAGCTCTTGCTCTCATTGGCCAGCTCTTTGGCAAGGTTGGCTATTTCACACACCTCCCACCCATGTTGTTTTGTTTTGTTAATAACTTCAACTCTTTTTAAATCAGAAAACAGGGTTTCAACATTGGGAATAATTTCATTTACTTCTGAAAAATCAATCTTGCCCTTTGCTTCTGCTACATGATTCAACAATGGTTGAGTGGCAGTACACAAAACCACAGTAGAGCCGCAATGGCGCGTCAGAAAATTTATAGCATTGCAGTACAAATGGGTTGTTTTTACAGGCAATGCTTGAATCTCGTCGAATATGATTACCGATTTTGCCAATTGGTGCATACGCCTTGCGCTTCGGGTACCTCCGTTAAAAAATGTTTCAAGAAACTGAACCATTGTTGTAAAAACTACCGGAACATCCCAATTTTCAGTTAATATTTTAGTTTTCCAACTTTGCTTTTCGGGCATCAGGTTTGAATGATGCTCGAGTACAATTCTTCCCTTTTCCTCCTTTCCTTGTTCAAGTATTTTTCGAACCACATCCGCATTTTGGTCAATAATGGTAGTATATGGTACGATATAGAATATTTTTTCGAGTTGGTTTTGTTTGGCGTGGTGCAAGGCAAACCGCAAACTGGCGAGTGTTTTTCCTCCTCCGGTTGGCACCGTAAGGGTAAAAACTCCGGTTTTACTTTTTGCTCTTTGTAAACATGCATCCGAAATCTGCTTGCGAATTTCATCAATGGGCGTTTTTGTCGGGGACTTTTCAAAGCTTAGAAGATGATTCTCCAACCTTTCAATAAGCAAATCCCAACCCGGCATATTTCTGTATTTGTGGATTTTCTTTCTTTTTTCGTCTTCAAAATCGGCAGTATCTGTTCGGTCTGCATCTATCAGGCAGCTGAACAAAAAGCGAACTAACAAACCTGCTTGCATTCTTCGCAATGTCTCATTGCTGTTAATCTTTGAAATTTTTTGTAAAACCTCAATAATCGAATTAAAGCAAGCTTTTTCGCTAATTAAACTACTTGTTTTATTAATTAATTCTACCTCTGCTTTCTCCAAAACTTCTGTCAAATGGCATTTTTTATCCGGCTTTGCCATTCGTTTTTCAAACTCATTTAGGCCATCTGGGTTGATACAATCTATTAGACCAGAGTGGTGCGAAGCTATACACAACGATAGCATTTGTGCGGCTACCTGAATCTGGATAGTTTGATTTTTGGCTTCGCCCCAAACATATTTTGCTCCGGCAGTAGAATGGTCAATTTTTCCTTTTAGTTTTCCTGCATCCACATACTCATCCGCATCCTGATCAATTAGTCCGGTGGCCGACCCAATATATGCCTGAAAGGCTTTGCTATATTTGCCAAAATCGTGCAACAAACCGATCAATTCACCAGCCTTAGGCATGCAAAGTTTATTTGCATTCTCGAAGGATTGCTGCGCAACACCAAAAAGGTGATCAATTAATGATTGCTTTTCTTTATCCTCTCTTATATGGGCAATGGCCTTTTTTTGGTTCATGGCATTTTAGTTTGGTAAATTCCCCGCCCTTCTCACAAACACCACCACTCCCACTTGTTTCTCGGGGTGGGCAGTGGGGTCGAGTTGCTGAATGTGGCATGCAAATGGTTGGTGCCCCATTTCGAGCAATTTGGCAATGGCATCGTTGCTTCCCCGAGGAACAAAACCCAATTTGTGCTCGCCAAAATGTATAGCCACGGCCTTGGGGTCGTAACGGTTGTCGGGTTCAAATACCAAGCTAAGTTCGGTGCCTATTTGTAATTGACTGAATACCAATGCTCCATCATAATAAGTGAATCCTGCAATGGTAAAATGATTGAAGTGTCTTAGAGTTTTCATGGTAATTTTTATTAAATTTTCCACAAAACTGTAACCACCCAGCGACAGCTACTGTCGTTACTTTTTCTGCATCAGAATTATTTTACCTTCCACAAATTGCTTAAACGATGCATCGCCCAAAACATCCACATTATCGTACAATCCCAAAACAAATCGCGCTGGTCCTTCGTAATTGAAAACTTCGGTTTCAAATATTGCAAAAGAGTTGTCAATGCTTTGGATGAATTTTTCGGAAAGCGGAAACTCCTCGCTCAATAGGCTCATAGCCCTTATGTTGAGTTTAACAACTACTTTACCTTTAGGTATTAATCCGGAATTGCGAAAAACATCCACTCCTGCTGCTTTATGACTGCTTTTGTGCTGCCAATCTCGATTAAGGCTTACAACTTTGCCGATACGAGTAAGTGCAAAAAGCTTGCATTGCTTCGTAGCCGTTTCGTAGCACCACACTTGTTGATAGTTGGTAGTAAACTGGTAAGGCTCCACTTCCCTATCGGAAACGGTATTGCTATTGGCCGAGCGATACTGCTGCAGTATTACGCATTGTTGGTCGGCAATAGCTTCCAGAAGGCTATGCACGGTATTGCCTAATTCCGGTTTTACGGTGATATCTGCTAATTCTGGGAAATTATAAATACTGTAGAGCTTTTTCTTAAGATTTTGCTTCAGATGCGTGTTGCCATCAATACTATCTATGGCTTTGTGTAGTATGAAACCTTCTTCCTCGCTAAAGTGCGCCAAGTTGCTGATGTCTTTGAGCCTGCCTCCTGTTTTGTTGAGAAAAGGTACACCTCTAGAATGATACTCCACGAGAAACCTTGCAGATTTCAGTAACTCGATATACCTCTGCACTGTACGCAAGTCGCATTCCAATACTTCTGCTAACTCTACGGTAGTGCGGCGATTGTTGATGAGCAGTCCAATCAAGCGCAATATCCTTTCTAAGCGAATTAATTCCATGGCGCAGTAATTAAGTGAGTAGCACAAAATCGTGCAAACAATCGGGGAGATCTTGCTTTCAAATATAGGTTTTTTTTACATAGAACGCATTATAACAACGAAAGCGGGATTTGCAGGAATGAGCTTAAGTTATAATGCCTGATAGGCGGAAGGTTTTAAGGGTTTTAATAGTTGTAAAGGTTGTAAATGTTGTCCGGGTTGTAAAGGTTAATTCCCCCTATGGATGGTTGGATTGACTGAAAGGAGCTTTGGTGGATGGGTGGATGGGTGGATGGGCATAGGGTCGCAAAATCCGAATGTCAATTTATTGCAATTATCTTCATATCCCACGATTTTAGCCGTGGGCTATGAAGGTAATGGAGATTTCTTCGCTGGGCGGAATTTGCAATTCCGCCAAATTTTGTTAGGGCTAAAGCCCTATTTCCCTATTCACTTCATTCCCCCGACCTAAAGGTCGGGGATAATGCCAGATTTTGCAACTCCGTAGGGGTGAGATATTCATAGAAAAAACGCCACCAACAACATCACAAACCCCGCAGGGGTGATTTAGAGCCAATTTTGGCGGTGG
>DMJL01000279.1:0-200 GCA_003451785.1 Bacteroidales bacterium | reverse complement strand
AGCCAATTTTGGCGGTGGTTGCAATGCCGTCACGCAGGTGATTCTATTTTGTCATCCTGACCGAAGGGAAGGATCTGTTTTTATGGTGTGTTAGAGATGCTTCACTTCGTTCAGCATGACAATCCTCGATTGGGATTTTGTCATCCTGACCGAAGGGAAGGATCTGCGTTATGGTGTTCAAGAGAGGCTTCGCTTCGTTC
>DMJL01000277.1:6642-15315 GCA_003451785.1 Bacteroidales bacterium | reverse complement strand
TTGCACACCCATTTTGCCTGAAAAACAAGCTGATGAAAAAGCATACAACGGCAAAATAGTTAATAAGTGTTAAAATTGGGGGGGGGGGTAAAATTATTCTCTTACTTTTACCTGCGAAATGCCAAAGTACACGCTTACTCGCTGCAAAACAGTTGCATTGGGATTAGAGATACTTTGCGAATGTATGAAGCCAGAAAAAAGTCTTATGATAAAACCAAGGAAGAAAAAAGGGCGGGAAACCGCAAACATCAAAACTGCATTTCCCACCCCGGCCCTCTTCCTGAAAAAAGAAAGGAAGTTTGGCAGCAAAGGTACATAATTAAATGAACTACCGGCAGTTTGCTGAACTGCCCCGGTGAAAGGATATACCAGGCAGATGAAATGACTAATGTTAGCAAAAAAATGTTTTAAAAAAAACTCAACTATGAAAACTTTAAGAAAAAATCTGTTGCTGCTTGCTTTTGCCGCAGGGGCGATGTTGTTGATTGGGAATAATATGTTTGGCATTGTCAAAGCTACGCCGCCGCCGGAGACTGCAGTGGCCCCTGAATGTACAGACGGTGGACCTGGAGCAAGTAGCTGTAAAGCTTCCTGGTCGATGACAGTGGGACTTATCACATTCTCCGGTGGTTGCGAGGTTACATGCCAAACGGGTTTTTATGCTTGTTGCCATGGTGGCGACAGTAAGTGTTCTTGCGTTGCAAATTAGAAACAATGAGTCCACTCTAAAAAGGCATTTTTACGAACAACCGGACACTTCGACTTCGCTCAGTGTCCTTATAGTCAGTAGGATACGAATGCTCATTTTTGGGGAAATTCAAAAAAAACTTGTTTTTAGAGTGGACTCAAACAATAATATGTTTAATATCCTGAAGGCTGTCCGCCATTTATTGTTAAATTGTTAAAGGATTATTTTTAAAAATCAGTCTTTGAAAAAACGAAGAAATAATCTTTTGAGTTGGCATCATAATTTGAGTTTGAAATTTTTTTCAATATATATGCGGGCAGCTTTCATTAAAAAAAATTACATTATGAAACGAAATATTGTTTTTTTATTCATTTTACTAAGCTTTACGCTTATACAGTGTAAAATTGTTGAAGAAAAAAAAGTAGTTGTAAAGGAAATTTCATTGCCTGCAGAGGAGGTACCTTTTAAGGCAAGTCAATTGTTTGCAAGAATGGAATACCTTGAATTGCAAATGCCCCATGGCGTTTTTTTAAAAGAACTTGTTAAAGTGGAGGAGTTTGAGAATTTTCTCTTTATTCAGGATTCACATCTCCATGGGCTTTATATTTTCAACCTGAATGGGCAATTTCACAAAATTTTTTCAAGGCAAGGACGAGGACCCGGCGAATACATTTCTTTCAATGATTTTCTTATAAATGTTGAGGAGAAACAACTTGAGGTTTTGGATAAAACTAAACGGAAGATTTTTGTTTATGACATCAACACTTTTGAGTTTATCCGGTCATTTGCAGTACCTCTTACATTTGTCCATAAATTTGTTAAACAGGGAGATAATTATTACTTTCAAACTATGGGGTCAAGGAATACAGTAAATGGAAGGGATACGAATGCTGATGTGATTGCTTATAATTATAAGACCGGTGAAACAGTGCCACTTTTTGACCATGTTGCGCCTGAAAACCATAATCAGTTTCTTGAGTATTCGAATATTTTTTATAAAAGCAATGCCGATGAAATTTTTGTGATCCGTGCATGGCAACAGGAAATGTACAAAATTGACGGATTGGAGGTTTTTCCATTTTTTAGAATTGATGCCGGAAACAGAGAAGTTCCGGAACCTATTCTTCAGGGTACCTTTGAAGAGAAAGTTTCGTTCTTGCGTTCAAATGAAGCACAGAATAAAATTGTAGGGTTTAGGCTAATAATGCACGAAAATAATAAAACCATTATTGGGTACAGCATAGGGGGCGATACAATACCACGATATTGGCTTAACTTTACCAATAGACAGGGCAAGGAAATTGAGCGGGGCATAAAATTAATCAATGATTTTGTGGCCGAACCATTTCCCGGCGTTGAAATCTTCAGTGCAATGAACGGAAAAGTTCTTTCCATTCTTTATCCCACTGACCTTGAATCCTCCCAGTCCTTAGCGGGTTTAAACATTACTAACCCTGATAATCCTGTGCTTTTAAAGTTTTATTTTGATTAGGCAATTTTGAGTTTCCAGATTAAACTATGAATTTTTAAAGTAGGACTTATTTATATGAAACGAACATGTTTGCGAATTAACACAAACACCGATGAAATTAGCAAACATGGAGTTCCATCCGACCTTAAACCTAAAAATTATTTACGGATGAAAAAATCCTTTCTTTTCAACTGTAGTAGATTCATCACAGTACTTTTTATTGGTATCCTGCTTTTTCCATCATGCGGCCAGCAAAACGGCGAACAAGCAGTGGGCTTAGGCGAACAAGCAGCGGCGGCTGAATTTATTACGGCCGTGGATGTAATCACGGTGCAGCCCTCAACTTTTCACCTCGAATTGGTAAGCAATGGCAAGTTGCGTGCCCGACAGAAAAGCCGAATCGCTTTCCCCCTATCAGAAGCATTAGTACAAATACATGTTCACAACGGGCAGCGGGTTCAGTCTGGGCAGGCCTTGGCGCAGCTATGCGTAGAAAAGCTAAACCGAAGCCTTGAGCAAGCCCGGATCCGCTTTGCCAGGGCTTCCATTTCCATGGAAGACATTTTGCTTGGGCGCGGCTTCATGCTAAAGGACAGCCTCAGAGTGCCTGCCGAAATGTGGCGAATAGCATCCATCAACTCCGGCTACGCAGAAGCCCTTGCCGAAGTGCGAAACTTAGAAACCGACATCGCAAATGCCACTATTCGTGCCCCTTTCGCAGGAGTGGTTGCTGGTTTGGAAGCTCGGATGTTCGAACAGGTAAATGCCGGCGACAACTTTTGTGTGCTTATTGACAATTCAGCTTTTCAGGCTGAGTTCTCCATAATGGAAAATGAGTTGCCCCGAATCACGATTGGCGCATTAGTCGAAGTTATACCTTTCGGTATGGATGCACGAGCCTTTGCCGGCACGGTGAGCTACATCAATCCTATGGTTGATGAATATGGACGCATCATGATAACCGCTACGGTGGCTGGAGCTGGTCAGCTTGTTGATGGTATGAATGTAAGAATAAGGGTGAAGAAGCAAGTGCCTGCACAATTAGTAGTGCCCAGGGCTGCAGTGGTGTACCGCGACCAACTCGAAGTGCTCTTCAAGTATGTAAACGGCAAAGCAGAATGGACCTATGTGCATATTCTACACCAGAACAGTAACTACTTCAGCGTTGTTGCCAATCCCGACAGGGTAGCAAGCCTACAGCCCGGCGACACGGTGATAGTATCGCAAAACATGAATTTGGCCCACGGCTCGCAGGTAAAAATCCGTTAACCGATGATAAAATTCCTCATCCACCGCCCCATAGCAGTAATTATGACATACTTAGGCATTATTGCCTTGGGATTGGTGGCTGCCAAGCACCTGCCTGTAACATTGGTGCCCGATGTGGATATACCTCGCATCTCAGTGCGCATCCATGCTCCCGGCTATTCGGCGCGGCAGATTGAAGCGGTGATGCTTCAGCGCCTGCGCATGCACCTAATGCAGGTAAACAATCTACATGAGCTACGCTCAGAAGCCCGCGACGGAAGCGGACTCATTAGCTTGGAATTGGATCACGGAACCAATGTTGACTTAGCCTACATCGAAATAAACGAACAAGTTGATAAGGCATTGCCCGGCCTTCCGCGCGATCTGCTTCGACCGGCTGTAATAAAGGCAAGCGCAACAGATATTCCTATATTCTTTCTTGATATCACTCTCAAAGATACACCAGTCGGCGGAGCAAGGAGTACTGGTACAGTTTCCGACCAAGAGTTTCTCGAGTTGAGCAACTTTGTTGATGAAGTTATCAGGCGGCGGCTCGAACAACTGCCCCAAGTGGCCATGGCCGACCTTAGTGGTCGCTCCTACTCCGAGATAGTGGTAACTCCGCGCATGGAAATGCTTCGCGCTATGGGTATGCCCATTAGCGTAGTCGAAGATGCCATTGTGCAGGGAAATTTAACCCTTGGTAATATTATTCTGCGCGACAAGCAGTTTCAGTATCATGTGCGGGTAGGCAGACAATTGCTCGGTGCTGCCGACATTGGCCGACTTTTTGTACACCACCAAGGAAGGGTGTGGCAACTCAGCGACCTGGCAACCATCGAAACACGCCTTAGTGAACCACAAGGTATGGTTTACTCGCAACATAACCGCTCCATCAGTTTGGCTATAATTCAGCAGTCCGGAGCCAGAATGCAGGATCTCCAACGAGAATTGCATAGCCTTGTGCAACATTTTCAACAAGATTATCCCCACCTGCAATTTACCATTACCCGCGACCAAACAAGGCTGCTCGACATCACCATGGCAAGCCTTACCCAAACATTAGTTATTGGTGCCATTCTTGCGTTTTTGGTAATGTTCCTTTTTCTGCGCGACAATCGCGCTCCTTGGCTAATAATGCTTACCGTGCCCACTGCGCTGGTAATTTCATTGTTGTTTTTTCATCTGGTTGGAATATCCATAAATATCATTTCCATTTCGGGTCTTATTCTGGCCGTGGGTATGATGATTGACAATTCCATCATCGTAATTGATAATATCAGCAGGTTGCGCAAAAAGGAAAATAGTCTTGAGCAAGCCTGTGTTAAGGGAGCCAACGAAGTATTTACTCCCCTGCTTAGCTCAGTGCTAACCACCTGCTCGGTTTTTGTCCCTCTGATTTTCATAAGCGGGCTGGCAGGTGCACTGTTTTTCGATCAGGCACTGGCCGTTTCTATTGGGCTGATGGCTTCACTTGCAGTGGCATTTACGCTTATCCCAGTGCTTTATTTTGCCATTCATAAAGCCAAACCCGTAGTTGGAGAATCCTTGCTGATGAAATTCAACCCAATCAACTACCAAAAACTTTACTCCAAGGGATTTCGGTTTGTAATGCGCAACCAGATTGCGGTTTGGATAATCTTTGGGCTGTTTTTATCCATGCTTGTAGTTTCTACTGTGGTAATTGACCGCGAAAGGCTACCCAATCTCGAACGCCAAGCTGTATTGGTTTGGGTTGATTGGAACGAAAACATTCATATAGATGAAAACCGCCGTAGGGTAAACAAGTTGCTGCATTCTCTCGGCGACGAGGTGATACAACATGCAGCCCAAGTTGGACAGCAACAGTTTCTTCTCGAAAACCTTCGAAAAACAAACCCACAGCAAAGCTTGGTGTATATTTTGACTCGCTCCGAACGCGACCTGTACCTTGTTGAAGACCAGGTAAGGAATTTCTTCTCGATAAACTACCCCAATGCTTTGGTAGATATGCGGGAAGATGGCAATGTATTCGACCAGGTTTTTGGCGACCGCCAACCTCCGCTCGAAGTAAGGCTAAGGCCTATCAAACCACCGGGTCCGCATCTATTGCCCCATTTGCAGGCAACGCTCGACACACTCCGTAGGGCATTGCCCCATCTTGATATCGAACCATTACCACTGCGACCGAATATCCTGTTTACTGCAAACACAGAGCTACTGACCCTACACCAAGTTGAGATAGCAAGTCTCACAAGCAGTCTAAGGCGCACTTTCGGCGAGAACATAGTGTTGTCGCTGCCCACAGGTGGCGCATCGTTGCCCGTAAAAGTTGGAGGAGGCATTACAGGGATTGCTGAAATGAGTCTTGCCGGAACCGTTACCAACACGGTTGGAGTTGAGATTCCGCTAAATATTCTCATCCAAAGAAGCATGACTAAAGATCTCCCCACTGTGATGGCCGGACCGCAGGGAGAATACTTTCCCGTGCAATTAGACATTCAACAAAACCAACTGGAGGCAACCACCCAAACCATACGCAGCTCCTTGAGAGAAAACGGGTTTTTCGAAGCCGACCTTACAGGAGGCATTTTTGCGCAACAGGAACTCCTGAGCGAATTATTATTTATAGGTGCGGTTGCTCTTATGCTACTCTTTTTTATTCTTGCAGCCCAGTTCGAATCTATAAAGATGCCCTTTATTGTTTTAATTGAAGTCCCGCTTGCAATATCAGGCGCACTGCTTATGTTGATGCTCTTTGGCGCAACGATCAACCTTATGTCGATGATTGGCATGGTGGTAACCGCAGGTATTGTCATAAACGACAGCATCCTAAAAATTGCCACAATTAATCGCCTTAGGACTGAAGGAATGTCCCTAATTAGGGCGTTAGTAACTGCAGGTCATTATAGGTTGAAACCTATTCTGATGACCAGCATTACAACAATTTTTGCTCTACTGCCTGTGCTTTTCATAGGGGGTATAGGAACCGACCTGCAAAAACCCCTTGCACTGGCTGTGATTGGTGGACTTGGATTAGGAACTTTGGTGAGTCTGTACTTTATTCCGTTGTTTTATTTTTACTTGTATAGAGGCAGGAAGGTGTGAGGGGTGAAAGGGTTGTAATTGTTATAATTGTTGTAAGAGTTTTAAGGGTTATGGAAGAAAAAACAAAATCTTATCGTGATTTGGAGATTTATCAACTTGCTTTTGCATTGGCATTGAGTATCAGAAAAAAGTCGCTTGAGTTGCCCAATCCCGACAAGTTTGAAGTTGGTAGCCAGATTAGGCGTTCATCACAAGCAATAAAGGACACTATTGTTGAAGGCTATGGAAGAAGACGGTATAAGGCTGATTTTATCAAATACCTTGTCTATTCGCAAGCATCTAACCTTGAAGTGTAATTGTTGTAAGAGTTTTAAGGGTTATGGAGGAAAAAACAAAATCTTATCGTGATCTGGAGATCTTTCAAATGGCATTTGCATTTACATTAAATTTCAATACAACATTTCTAAAATGCGTAGGACATTGCTATTCTATACCCTACAAAGCCAACAACCCCAACAACACTTTAAACCCCAACAACTTACAACCCATACAACTTTTAAAACCCCTACAACCACTAAAACCTACAACCCCTAAAACCTACAACTCCTACAACACTTACAACCAATAAAACCCCTAAAACCCCTAAAACCTACAACTCCTACAACGCTTACAACCATTAAAACCATTAAAACCCCTAAAACCTACAACCCCTACAACCCCTACAACTCCTACAACCCTAAAAACCCCTTAATCCCCCAATGCGCCTCTCGCCATTCTCCATAATCACTGTATTTGTTGCGCTGATGATAATCGGGTTGGCCTTCGTTCCGCGTCTTGGAATACAATTGCATCCGCAGGCCGAACTACCTGCATTGCGGGTAAGTTTTACATGGACCGACACCCCTGCCATACAAGTGGAGCGCGAGGTAACTTCTAAAATTGAATCGGCACTAAGCACCATTATCGGGATTGAAGAGATTAGTTCCGTTTCGAGTTTCGGAATGGGTTCGGTTGACATTAAAGTAGGCCGACGGGTAAATTTAGAAATGTTGCGGTTCAAAGTTTCTTCGAGTATCAGGCGGCTTTTCCCATCATTCCCTCAAGGTGTATCGTACCCGTCGGTAGAGTTGATTCGCGCTGCTGGCCGCCAGACACCCTTGCTTACCTACAATATCGTGGCTCCTGTGCCTACACAGACCATCTCCCAATATATGGAGCAGTTTGTTTTTCCTAATCTGGCGCAAATTAGAGGATTAGACGAGGTAAATCTATTCGGGGCAAACCCATTGGAATATCAAGTGGTTTACAACACCCAAAAGCTCGAGTTGTGGAACATCTCTGTTCAAGACCTTAGGGAGTCTATTCAGGCATATTTTGGCAATCATTTTTTGGGTTTCGCCTTGGCGAATGAGCAGGATAATGGCTATGCAGGGAAAATTCCGGTATCTCTTCGAGCCGGAAATATTTCAGGGGAACCCATGTGGGAAAAGATTCCGTTGGCTAACAGAAGTGGTCGAATCATTTATCTCACCGATGTGGCTTCTGTGCGTCTCGTGGAAACAGTACCCTTAAGTTATTTTCGCGTCAATGGCAAAACAACTTTGCTCCTGGTCATTGAAGCTGCACGGGGGGTAAATCAAATAAGCCTTTCTGACCAAATCCGTTATACCCTTGATGGTTTGCAACAGCAAATGCCCGAAGGCTGGCAAATGATTCTTACTTACGACGATACCCAATTTATTCGAACCGATTTGCAAAGAGCCGGTACTCGCATGCTTATCTCGTTTGGAGTGCTTATGCTGTTCGTAATGCTGGTTACTCGCAATGCACGATACCTACTCATGATTTTTATTACCATGGTAGCCAATCTGTTGCTAGCCGTTACATGGTACTATTTTCTCGGTATTGAAATACATCTATATTCGCTTGCAGGTATAACCCTATCCCTGGGAATAATCATTGACAATTGTATAGTAATGATTGAACACTTGCGAAGCCACGGAAATAAAAAGGTATTTGTAGCCATACTTGCTGCTACGCTTACCACGGTTGGCAGCCTTTCTGTGATCTTTTTACTTGGGCACGAGCAACAATTGATGCTTCGCGACTTTGCCGGAGTAGTACTGGTAAACCTTTTGTTGTCAGTAGGCATCGCATGGTTTTTTATCCCTGCACTTTTTGTGCAGTTCAAAATGAAACAGAGACAAACACCCAAAGTTCTTGTCTCTGCCCGTAGGGT
>DMJL01000277.1:0-6255 GCA_003451785.1 Bacteroidales bacterium | reverse complement strand
TGGTGTTGCTGATTTTGATTCTTGGCTTTGGTATTCCAGTGCATCTTTTGCCAAGGGAAGTTCCTGGCGAAAGCCTTGCAAGCAGACTTTACAACCAAACTATAGGAAGCCCATTCTACCAGCAAAATATAAAAGGCATAGCAGAGAATGTATTAGGTGGTACACTCAGGCTTTTTTCGCAATATGTGTTTGATGGAGCCTTTTTTACAGATCCCGAACGCACCACTATCCACATAAGAGGCATGATGCCCGACGGGAGTACCATACACCAGCTAAACGATGCCGTGGTGAAGATGGAAAATTTCTTGAGGGGCTTTGGTCAGATAGAACAATTTCAAACTCGCATCGTTTCGCCCAGAAATGGGACTGTCACCGTGTTTTTTAGACCGGAGTACGAAATTGGAGCATTCCCATTTGTGTTGCAAAACCAAATAATACAAAAAGCGCTCCATGTAGGGGGTGCAGAATGGAGCGTGATGGGGGTTGGTCAAGGTTTCAGCAATGTACTTAGAAGAGGCTGGGGATCAATGTTGTTTCGTTTTGAGGGGTATAATTACGACCAGTTGTATCAGTTTGCCGAAACACTTAAAACCTGGGCACTCGAAAATCCACGGGTAAGAACGCCTCGAATTTTTGGTGCCGACCCTTGGGCAAGTATTTTGCGAAATGAGTTCTTCATGGAATTCGACGAAAATGTTCTGGCTCTGCACAACCTTTCCATTCCGCAGGTTTTCCAAGGACTTCAGGAAAGAATTATGAAGGTACCTGCGGCCAATATTTTCTATAATTATCGCCAAATACAACTCAGTCTCATTCCACATGAGTACCGCGAATACACTCTTTGGGATTTGGCCCACAAACCTTTGCAAGTGGCAGGCGCACAATTCACACCCAACGAGTTGCTCCAAGTCGAAAAAAGGGCTACAGGCAAAGATATTTTTAAGCACAATCAACAATACCGCATCTCTTTATCTATGGATTTCGTAGGACCCCATCATCTTCAAGAAAGAGTTTCAGAAAATCTACTTGAATCCATACAGCAAATTTTGCCAATGGGCTACAATGTGAGCCTGCCCCAGTGGAGATGGGAAGAGGAGGCCAAGCAGAACTATCTTCTGATTTTACTTGTGGTAGTCATAATTTTCTTTATTTGTGCAATCCTGCTCGAATCACTGCTACAACCTTTGGCAATATTATCACTTATACCGGCTTCGTTTGCCGGCCTGTTTCTTACATTTTACCTATTCGATCTCAACTTCGACCAGGGAGGCTGGGCGGCTTTTATTCTGCTTAGCGGATTATCGGTCAACGCAGGCCTTTTTATCCTAAGCGATTTTAACCGCTACCGGCGAACGCATCCCCATCGCAATCCGCTTTTATTATATATGAAAGCTTTTCAACATAAGATATTCCCTGTGATGCTCACCATTGTGTCATCCATCATAGGACTTGTTCCATTTATTATTGGAGAGAGAGAAGTGTTTTGGTTTGCTTTTGCTGCGGGAACCATCGGGGGGCTAATATTCAGCATTTTGGCAGTTTGGGTATTCTTTCCTGTATTCTTGGCTATAGGTAACAAAAAAGGAGGAAAAACAAAGAAAGGACATTGAGTTAAGTTTTTTGATAAAAGGGATGTGCAAAATGCGTTTGTTGTTCGCCCCCCTTCGGGGGCGTGGGTTCTGGCTTGCAATTTGCTACAAACCTTCAATCCCTTCGGGATTTAAAGAAAGATGTTGAAATGAAAGAAACATTTCTACAGATAACCTTTGAACCAAACAGGGCTATTTTTACAGATTTTGTGATGCCAAAGGCATCAAAGGTTTATAGAAGGGATTTTGTGTTACAAGTTAGACCCCGAAGGGGTCGAAGGGAGAATTTTAAGATTATTTACAAACTGCCACTTACTTTGGCTAATCAATAAAAGTTTCGTTATGAAAAATACTACATGTAATTGCCCTAATGAAATGAAAATCAACCAAAATACTTCAACTGTGATACTGCAACGAAAGAATCGTTCAAAAATGTTTCTTTCGTTGGTGCTTGTTTTATTTATGTTTGGGCTTCTCACAGAATTTTCAAAAGCAAGCTTTGCCGCCAGTGGTCGAAGGCTCACCCTCGACGAGGCGGTGGCAATTGCCCGCGAGAAGTCGCCCGATGCTCTAGCGGCAAGGCACCGCTATCGTGGCAGCTATTGGCAATACCGCAGCCACCGTGCAGGCTTTCTCCCACATTTACGCCTCGATGCTACCCTCCCAAATCTTAACCGCAGTATTTCGCCTATAACCCTGCCCGACGGCAGCGATGCTTTTGTGCGCCGAAGCTTAGCTTCGTCGTCCGGCACACTCTCTCTAAGTCAAAACATCGGACTAACCGGGGGGCAGCTATTTGTAACCTCAGGTTTGCAACGCATAGACCTCATTCGAGATGATAATACACTGGTATCCTACTTGGCAACACCCGTAAATATTGGGCTTCGCCAGCCCATCTTTGCCCATAATCCTTATAGATGGCAACAACAAATTGAACCACTACGGTACAAGGAAGCCCAGAAGACCTATGCTGAAAACCTCGAAGATATTGCCATAAGAGCTACTCAGAACTTCTTTGACCTGCTGATAGCACAGATAAATCTTGAAATAAACCTTCAAACACTGTCCACCAACGACACCTTGTTTCAAATTGCCCGCGCTCGATTCGATCTCGGTCGGATCACCGAAAGCGATTTGCTTCAAATGGAGCTGAATGTATTAAATGCCAAAGCAACCTTAGAACAGACTCGTATTGACCATGAAGCAGCAAAGTTTCGATTTAGGTCGTTTCTGGGTCTGGGAATAGAAGAAACTATCTCCCTCATTGCGCCCGAAATTATTCCTCAGATTCGCATCGAGTTGTCAACAGCATTGGCGCAAGCTCGAAAAAACCGCTCCGACTTGGTTGCATTCCAACGACAAGTACTCGAAGCTGGTAGCGAGGTAAGCCAAGCTAGAGCCGACAACCGATTCAATGCCAATATATTTGCTGTGTATGGCCTAACCGGGTCGGCTGCCAATCTAAGTGGAGCCTATCAAGATCCCTTGGATCATCAGCAATTGGTGGTGGGTATTTCTATACCCATTCTCGACTGGGGGGTGGGGCGAGGTAAGGTGCGCATGGCCGAATCGAATCGCGATCTCATCAGCACGGAAATTAATCAAGCGATTGAGGATTTCCAGCAGGAAATTTTTGTGCGGGTTATGGAGTTTAATGCCCTTCCGGGGCAACTCGATATTGCCTACCGTGCTAACACGATTGCGCAAAGAAGGTTTGATGTTTCGCGTGAAAGATTTCTCATTGGCCGTATCGACATAGTGGAATTGAATTTAGCAATAGATGCAAAAGAATTGGCGCGAACAAGGCATATTTTAGCTCTGCGTAACTTTTGGTTAGGATTCTATGAGATGCGCCGACTTACCCTTTTCGATTTTCTTTTAAACAAGCCCATTGTGGCCGATTATGAGAATTTGTGATGCAATTTGCAATTTAGCACAAATCTTGTTTATGCAATTTTATGCAAAACTTAAACATTGTTTTAGGTTTTGATGTTAATTTAATGCTTTTTTTTGCAGCATCTGATTTTGATAGGTTTTTGGGCTGCGTTTGCCGCAAGAAATATATTTGTAAAGCATTAAAATCTAATATCGTGTTTAAAATTCCATCACATCTTGATACCCTTAGTGTGGAGTATCAGTCAAATAAGGAACACTACCTTGAATTGATTCGCCAACATCGCGACAAATTATTTTCTGTTTCTCAGGGTGGCCCATCAATTGCCGTAGAGAAGCATAGAAAAAGGGGCAAGTTGCTAGCCCGTGAGCGCATCGAACTATTAATTGACCCAAAAACACCATTTTTAGAACTCTCGCCCATGGCAGCCAATGGTCAGTATGGCGATGAGTTCCCTTCGGCAGGCATAGTAACCGGCATTGGGGTAATACACGGGCGCGAGGCGGTAATTGTAGCCAACGATGCTACGGTGAAAGGCGGCACTTACATAAAAGAGAGTATCCGAAAACACCTCAGGGCACAGGAAATAGCTATGCAAAACCATTTACCTTGCGTGTATATGGTAGATTCGGGTGGGGTTTTCCTTCCTGAGCAAGCCGAAGTCTTTCCTGACCGCGACGATTTTGGGCGCATCTTTTTTAATCAAGCGCAATTGTCGGCCATGGGCTGTCCGCAAGTGGCCATTGTGATGGGCTCGTGCACCGCCGGCGGCGCTTATGTGCCCGCCATGAGCGATGAAACCATCATTGTGCGCAACCAAGGCACCATTTTTATTGGCGGCCCGCCCCTTGTAAAAGCGGCCACCGGCGAAACCGTTACACCCGAAGAACTGGGCGGAGCCGAAGTGCATACTTCTCGATCGGGGGTTGCCGACCACTTGGCCGAAAACGACCAACATGCCATTGAAATATGCAGAAATATTTTTGAAACGCTACCCCCTGCCGAAAAGCAAATTTTGGATATAAAACCTTCTACACCACCAGCCTACGACCCTGAGGAGATCTATGGCAATATGCAGTCAGACCCCAAACACCAAACCAATCCTTATGAAATCATTGCAAGGTTGGTAGATGGAAGCCTTTTTCATGAGTTCAAAGCCAGATATGCAACTACCTTGGTAACCGGCTTTGCCCATATCATGGGTTTCCCGGTGGGAATTATTGCCAACAACGGAGTGCTTTTTGCAGAGTCATCGCTCAAAGGAGCCCATTTTATTGAACTTTGCAATTTTCGCAAAGTGCCGATTTTATTTTTGCAAAACATTACCGGATTTATGGTTGGTCGCAAATATGAGAATGAAGGTCTTGCTCGCGATGGAGCAAAGTTGGTACATGCAGTGGCCAATGCCAATGTGCCAAAAATCACAGTGATTACCGGTGGTTCTTATGGAGCAGGCAATTATGCCATGGCAGGCCGGGCTTATGATCCCCACTTCTTGTTTATGTGGCCGGGCGCAAAGATTTCGGTAATGGGCGGGCAACAAGCTGCCCATGTATTGGCGCAGGTAAAACAAGAGCAACTTGAAGCAGCCGGAAAACCCGTTGACCATGATGCATTAGAAAAAATGAAAGCTGAGATTTTAGCAAAATACGCTATCGAAAGCTCAGCATGGTATAGCACATCGCGCCTCTGGGACGACGGCATAATAGAGCCGCTGCAAACCCGACAGGTGGTGGCTATGGCAATTGCAATATCGCAGAACAAAAAATACGGGGAGCCACGAAATGGAGTGTATCGAATGTAAAGGGCATTCAACAAAATAATTTTCTGCTAAACTGACTAGCAAACTTTGGATAGCAAATTAAAATAAGACCGATAGAATTAAAGCTGCTTTCTTGAATTTGGAGATTTATTTTACGAAAGGTGAACCATTAAAGTCCAATCTTTTTCCAACTTAACCCCAATCAACCATAATATGACATTCGAAACATTAATCATCGAAAACACAGGATTTGTAACCACAGTGTGGCTATCACGCCCCGATAGGCGCAATGCCATCAATCTGCAATTGGCAACAGAACTATCTGCCTGTATGTACCATTTGGAGAACGATGCAAAGACACGAGTGGTGGTGTTGAAAGGGAAAGGGCAACACTTTTGTGCGGGAGGCGATCTTAACTGGATGCTTCAAAGCCCACAGCTGGCTGCAAATGAACAGACAGGCTTTGTACTGGCAAGTTTGTTTAATCAAATTTATACATTTCCCAAACCCATAATCACCGTTGTAGCAGGGAACGCTATGGGTGGAGCTATGGGACTTATTGCCGGCTCAGATTTTGTTGTAGCCGAAAGCGATGCTACCTTTTGCTTCAGCGAAGTAAAATTAGGGTTGGCTCCGGCAACCATTTCGCCATTTGTGGTAAAACGCATTGGGGAATTTAGAGCGCGACAATTGATGACCACCGCTATGGCTTTTACTGCCTCCGATGCCATGAAATACGGGCTTGTGGATAAAGTGGGCACATCCCAAGAATTGGATGCTTTTGTTAATAGCATCTGTAACCACATTGTAGGTAATGCCCCCGAAGCTGTAAAAACCACAAAACAAATTATCAATCAGGTTACACACAAGGAAATAGACCAGCCATTGAGTATTTATACAGCAGAAATGCTGCTTATGCTTCAAGAAAAAGCAGAGGCCAAAGAGGGAATTAGCGCATTTTTAGAAAAAAGAAAAGCCGTATGGCCATTAGCGAAATCTAATAATCAACT
>DMJL01000098.1 GCA_003451785.1 Bacteroidales bacterium | reverse complement strand
TTGAGGAAAAAATACCGAGGTTAAAGGAAATGCTTATGTCTTTTTTGCCAGGTTTGCAAAACGCAGTGCGCATTACATTACAAACCTTTTTTGAAGATTACATTCAAGATGTGGTAGATCATATCGGATACGAGGAGCAAGTTGTTTTTCCGTATGTTTCCAATCTGCTAAAACATACGGTAGATGGTGGAGACTTAAAACAGCAGCAAGTGTACGGCATAAAAATTTTTGAAGAAAGGCACACCAACATTGAAGATAAACTTTCGGATTTAAAGAATTTGATGGTAAAGTATCTGCCTCCAACAGCTACGCATAGGTTTTTGCGCATACAGATAATTTGCGAGTTGCTCGATTTGGAGCAAGATCTCATAAACCACGCTCGGCTCGAGGACCAAATATTAATTCCTCTGGTAGAACAACTCGAAAAGCAATATTACTCATAACAACATGACCTTCAACGCAATAATTGCCGAACATTCTGAGATTATCCGCAAAGGGCTGCGGGTAGTATTGGAGGAGTGCAATATTTTTGAAGATGTGCATGAGGCAGGTTGCATCACCCTTCTCAAAGACCAAGCCCGCAAATATCAGCCCGATGTTGTACTTGTAAATCCAACCATGCTCACAGAAGCTCTCGCGCTACAATTAAGGGATCAGCAATACGGACGAAAACTACATTTGGTAGCAGTAGTGTACAGCCTGCACGACGAGGAAAGTCTAAAATTGTTTGACGAGGTGATTCTCATCAATGAAGCTAAAGGTAAAATATCTCGCAAAATGTCTTCTTTGTTGAAAACTAAGGATGCAGACGGCGAAACAGACGATAATATTTTAACATCTCGTGAACTTGATGTGTTGAAGTTGCTTATAAAGGGACATAGCAACAAGGAAATTTCTGCCAAATTGTTTATAAGTACGCATACTGTGATTTCGCATCGCAAAAACATTACCCAAAAACTCAACATAAGATCAACAGCCGGTCTTACGGTTTATGCCATTTTGCATGGTCTTATGAATCTGGAAGACCTTTCGTAAACATTTGATGGATTTAGACAAAAGCCATACCTTTATCCAGACAATTTTATTTGATTAGCAAAACTGCCTTATTATGCAGTTCATCAGAAGTTCTTTTGAGCAAATTCGCACTTCTTCAAGCATTATTTTTAAGAGTCTTTCCTATACAAACTATCGTTTTTATTTTTTCGGTCAGAGTATTTCGTTGATTGGCACTTGGGTGCAAAACATTGCACTCAGCTGGTTGGTTTACAGGCTTACGGGGTCGGCTTTCTTTTTGGGAACAGTGGTATTCGCGCTACATATTCCATCATTGTTTATAACACCCATTGCCGGTGTGATGGCCGATAGATGGAGTAGGCGCAAGACTATCATGACTACACAAAGTCTTTCGATGATAGTAGCGTTTGCTTTGGCATTTCTAACACTTACCGACAATATTACTGTAGGTTGGATCATTGCATTAGCAGCTACGAATGGCGTTGTATTGGCCTTCGACACGCCCTTTAGGCAGGCATTTATACCCGATATGATTACCCGAGATGGCGATATGGGCAATGCCATTGCACTCAATTCAACACTTTACAATCTTGCCCGATTTATAGGTCCGCCCATAGGAGGCGTGCTGATAGGTTTGGTAGGGGAGGGGTGGTGTTTTTTTATCAATGGCGTAAGTTTTCTTGCCGTTATGGCAGCCTTGATACGAATAAAAGTCAGCAAACAAGCTATTGTACATGCACAGGCATCGGTATTGATGCAATTGAAAGAAGGTTTGAATCATGCTTGGGATGTAAAGCCGTTAAGATATTTGCTTAGGCTATTGTTTTTTAGCGGATTTTTTGGATTGCCGTTTCAAGCCTTATTGCCGTTGTTTGCAGCCGAAGTGTTGCAAGGCGATGCAACTCTACTCGGTATGCTTACCGGTGCGCTTGGGTCGGGAGCGCTTGTTGGAGCTTTGTTTCTGGCAGCCCAACAAAGAATGCAAAAAATACCTGCACTTACCCATAAGGCTGCGTTAGCTTTTTCTTTGGGTCTTGCGGTTTTTGCAATCTCTCCCTATGTATGGCTATCCATGATGGCACTCTCGGCAACAGGTTTCGGAATGATTATACACTTCAATGCTACCAATACACTATTGCAAAGCATGGCCGATGAAGATAAGCGAGGCAGAATAGTGGCTCTTTACAGCCTCACATTTATGGGAATAACACCAGTAGGAAGCCTTGCAGCAGGTTTAACTGCCGAACATCTGGGTGTGCCTTATACCGTTTTTGCATTTTCGGTAATTTGCTTAGCGTCTGCAATATGGTTTGGAAATAAACTTAACCCAATCATTGCCTTATTAGCACAAAAGAAACCCGATTGAAAAAGAATCCAAAGGGTGAGTGAGCTACCTGCCAACCACAAGTTTTTGGGTGTGAATAATTCTGCCGTTAACTTCTAAGGAGTACAAGTACATTCCTTGCCTAAGACTGCTTATGTCAATAGTTTGCTTAGAAGTAGCGATATCCAATACTTGGGCAATTTCTATAATACCGGTGAGATTGCGAATGAGAATTCTGGCATCATTTGCGTTATCGCCTAACGAAAATTCGAATGTTGTTGAAACTGATGCAGGATTAGGTCGTGGCGATGAAATCCACGCTCTGCTTGCTTGATCATCTGCATGAAGACCAACCGGCGGTTGTGATGCTGCTTGAGTAGAAATGAGCACTGCAAAGAGAAAAAGCAGTAAAAGTTGTTTCATAATGCCATGATTTTAACTCTGCTTTTTGTTAAAAAAACAAAGCTAACAATAATCCAGATAAGTTGCAACACAAAATTTGCAAAAAAACAGAAAATTACTCTAAACAGGGGTTTGTGGTTTCACCCCATCAGTATTGTAAGTGTAAAAGCAATCGGAGAATTTTCTATTAGCTCGTGAGTTAAAACCCAAATTTTGTGCCACTTTTGGGGTTAATTAGCCCGCCAGACCATCACCTAATCATCTAACAAGGGTAGCACCAAATATGCGTGCAAAATTTGAAGCAACAGATTCTTTTACCTGCAACATATCCAAAGTTTTTCCCAGCTCCTTTTGCATGGAGGTTACGC
>DMJL01000206.1 GCA_003451785.1 Bacteroidales bacterium | reverse complement strand
GAGGGTGTCGAACTTGTAAACACCTTGCCGCTCGACCGATTCTCGGGCAATGGAGTGGAGCTTGAAGTTACGCAAATTGGCAAAAAATGCCATGGCACAGCTTGTGCAATCTACACGGAAGTTGGCAATTGTGTGATGCCCAAAGAAGGAATATTCGCAAGAGTTTTGAAAACCGGAGTTTTAGCGCCTGGCGATGTGTTGATTTATAGTCCCCGGGTTTTTCGGTTTCTGATTATAACCCTTAGCGACAGAGCCTACAGTGGCGAATATACCGATAGGAGCGGTCCTAGAGTGGCGGATTTGCTAAATAGCCACTTTCAAAATACCCACAGAAAAATTCAAATAGAAAGCCTGCTTATTCCCGATGATTCCGACGCATTAAAAAAGGCAGTAGTAGAGGCCATCGGCAACAAAATAGATGTGGTGATAACCACAGGCGGCACGGGTGTTGGTGAACGCGACATAACGGTAGATACCATAAAACCGTTGCTGCAAAAAGAAATTCCAGGCATTATGGAAAACATTAGAATGAAATACGGTGCTGCAAACCCCATGGCTTTGCTTAGCAGAAGCGTGGCAGGCATTACCGGAAATACCTTTGTTTACACCCTGCCCGGAAGCGTGAAGGCCATAAACGAATATATGCCCGAAATTTTAAAAACCCTCGAACACCTAATTTATATGCGCTACGGGATTGATACGCATTAATGGACTACTGCAAAAGGTAGATTCGTAAATTTCCCGCATTTCATCATTCTCTAGCAGTTTCCCATGTGTATTGCAAAACAGCTTGGAGTTTTGACTAATGTGCTATTACTGGCAGCCGCTAAAGTGATTTTCCACCTCCCATAGGTGCTTTTGGCAGCTAAAATATCTCAATTGAGAAACTGTGGTCGGTTGAATTATTTGAGTCTTTTGGGTTTTTCATGGATCATGTCGGAATGTGCTAAATTAGGAGACTTGCGAGGCAGATGGATTGGTTGAAAGAAAATCGATTTTAGTGCAAGAAATTATGGACTTTGCAAATGGTGGATTTTGCAATTTGCGGCCATTCTCAAAACCCCATTGATAAGCTCTGTGATTTTGCATAATAGCCTTTGTAAAAAACCTGTTGTTTTAGATATTCACCCTACATTTGATTGTTAAAATCATTAGGCTATGAATTTCAAACTATTGCTCACCCCGGAGATTTACTTTGGAGTGGGTGCTGTATCGCACCTTCCCAAAGTCATGCAAAGATTTGGCACAAAATCATTATGGATTACGGGAGGCGCATCGTTCGACAAATTACACCAAAGTCGAGAGTTGCAATCCTACATGAATACGCAAGGTATGGATTGTTCAATTGAGCGACTTTCGGGTGAACCCTCCACTCTTTTTATTGATACCATTGCCGATAAATATCGTGGCATGGGCATAGATTGCATTGTTTCCGTAGGCGGGGGCAGCGTAATTGATGCAGGCAAGACTTTGTCTGCCTTGCTGGGAGTTGAAGGCTCGGTAGAGCAGTATTTGGAAGGAATTGGCAATAAAGAATATGTTGGCCGAAAAACGCCTATGATTGCGGTTACTACCTGTTCGGGCACGGGGAGCGAAACTACTTTGAATGCTGTAGTAAGCAAAGTAGGAGCAAATGGTTACAAACGGTCGATGCGACATCTGGCTCTAATGCCCAATGTAGCTATTGTAGATCCGGCACTTACCGTTACCTGCCCGCCATCCGTTACAGGCAATAGTGGCTTGGATGCATTCACACAATTGCTTGAATCATACCTTAGTCCCACTGCCACATCTTTTACCGACTCATTGGTGTTCGATGCCCTTTTGGGTATGCCCAAAGCCCTTAAAAACGCTTATGCCGATGGCTCCAGTTTGCCCGATAGAACTACTGTGGCTTATGGTGCCATGATTTCGGGTTTGGGTTTGACCAATGCAGGTCTGGGGCTTGTGCATGGATTTGCTTCCGTTATTGGCGGTTTTTACCATATCCCCCATGGAGTGATTTGCGGCACACTGCTCCCTGCTATCATCAACAAATCGGTGCACAAAATGATCAAGGATAGGAAGCGATACCACACTGCATTAAACAAAATGGCAAAGGTGGGTAAACTCTTTGGAGCACAACGAGGTTTCGGAATGGTTGATTATTGCCTTCAACTTACCAACAGCCTGTATGACCTTGCCGAAACGCTAAATATACCAAAACTTGGAAGCTATGGTATGGGGATGGAAGATGTGGAAAAAATAGTAACTCAAACAGGTCATAAAAACCATCCGGTAAAGCTTGAATTAGCGGAACTCTCAGAAATTCTATCTGAGCGAATCTAACCCCTTAGCGATGGAACTTCCATTGTTTAAATGGATTTTTTGAAAGAAAGGCATTGTAGTACATTTGACTTCCGGTAACTTCATCGCCCAGCCAATCGGGCTTTTCGTATTGCTCATCCTCGGCCGATAGCTCCACCTCCGCAATGACCAAACCTTTGTTGTCGCCAAGAAACTCATCTATTTCAAAGGTGTGTTTACCTACGGTGATGTAATGACGAATCTTTTCTATGTAGCCAGGTTCGCAAATCTTGAGCAACTCTTTGGCTTCGGAAACAGGTATTTCCTTTTCCCACTCAAAACGACTGGTGCCCGATTCATTACAATCTCCTTTTACTGTAATTAGGCCTTTGCGACCAACTACTCTAATTCTAACCGACCTGTCGGGAACAGAGTTTAGATAACCCTGCAACATTCGAGATGATTTCTTCACAAATGGCTTATAATCGCCCTTAACCAAAAATTTGCGTTCTATTTCAAGACCCATGTTTTGATGGCAATTTGTGTGAATGTTTTTCTTCGGCAGCAAACCATTGCCGATGCTCCCCAAAATTACTAAGAAAATCTTTACTGCTTCCTAATTTCGCAAATGCTATGAATTACTATTGATAGCACTTTGCGCATTTCTAAAATAATAAAAACATTGCAGCCCTGCTCCTTTTTTTGTAGTTTCGCCTGAGCAGATCTAAGCAATATGGGAAAAAAATTCAAAGTCTATAAATCCTCTGCCGGAAGCGGCAAAACCTACACCCTTGTAAAGGAATATCTCAAGATAGTGTTGATTCACCCGCAAAGGGTGCGCAATATTTTGGCAATAACCTTCACCAATGCTGCAGCGGCTGAGATGAAGAGCCGCATTATCGGGGAGCTTGAAGGCATTACAACCCTTTCGGGCAGTGCGCCATCAGAAAAATCGCGTATCCTGCTCAACAAAATTTTGGATGAGTTAAATAAGGAGAGCAGCCAAGAGTTTGCTGAAGAATTGTTGGTGAAAAATGCTGCTATTGTGTTAACAGAAATATTGCACAATTACTCTGATTTTGCCATAAGCACTATTGACAGTTTTGTGCATCGAGTGGTTCGTGCTTTTGCTTACGATATGGGTGCTCGTTCAAATTTTGAAACCGAGTTGGAGGCAAACAACTTGCTCAAAAAGGCAATAGACACCATGCTTAGCAATCTGAAAAAAGGTGATAAAACTACGGATGCACTTAGCAGATATCTGGTGTACCAATACGATATGGGTAGTTCCTTGAATATCGAAAAAACCTTGCAGAATTTGGGAAGCACACTTTTTGATGAACAAACCCGACCCCATTTGGACAAACTTGGGGAGTTTTCTGTTTCAAATATTCTTACCCTGCAAGACCAGATACACAAAAGACTTTCAGAAATTGAAAGGATGGCACAAACTAAAGCATCAGAAGCATTAAGATTAATTCACGATTCTGGTTTGAGCCAAGATGTATTTTACAAAAAAAGCACTGGGATTTACGGGTATTTTAAAAATCTTTCGGAAGGCAGGATTGCTGAAAAGCTTCTTCCCAGCAAAACGGTCATTTCTACCATTAATGAAGGGAAATGGTATGCTGCTTCAACTGCACCATTAGTTAAAGCGGCAGTTGATGGCATTGCTTACCATTTGTCTGATTCTTATTTTGTAATCGCAGGAAGAAATCAAGAAGTGCTACAAGAGTATGGTATGCTTGTGCTTGCACGAAAATTTCTGCTGCCTGTGGGCTTGTTAGGCAACATCAAGCAGACTTTGGAAGAACTGAAGAATCAGAAAAATGTACTGTTTCTATCAGATTTTAATCAGATGATTGCCGATTCCATTAGGGGAGAGCCTGTGCCGTATATTTATGAGCGATTGGGCGAAAGGTACTCCAATTTTATGATAGATGAGTTTCAGGATACATCCGTTTTGCAATGGCACAATTTGTTGCCGCTAATAATTAATGGATTAGCTACCAACAATATTACCTTGTTAGTAGGCGATGCCAAGCAAGCAATCTATAGATGGCGCAATGGCGATGTGGCGCAGTTTGCAAATCTTCCAGCCTTGTCTTTTAATGAAGAAAATAGTGCAGTTTACAGACCGTACCAAGATGCTTTGGAGCGAAATTATTCTGGAGATCCTTTGGAAACAAACTTCCGAACCCGAAAAGTAATTGTGGAATTCAACAATGGGCTGTTTGTTTCGTGTGCTCAATTGCTGCAAGATCCTTTCAAAGCCATTTATTTAGCAGCCGAACAAAAGCATAAACCCGACTCCCACGGGGGATATGTAGAAGTTGCTTTTTTGGAGAAATCCAATTTCGAAGAAAAAACTTTTGAAGAACAAATGGTATGGAAGGTGTTGGCAACCATAAATCGTTTGGTTGCGGCAGGGCATTCTTATGGCGATATTGCCATACTTTGTCGTTCGAATAATAAGGGGAGTTTTCTTGCTCGCCATCTTTTGGATGCAAATATCCCGGTGGTATCCAAAGAGTCACTACTTTTAGGACAGTCATCGGAGGTAATTTTCTTCATGGCCTTACTCAGGCTTTTGGTAAATAGGTATGATACGATAGCTGCTCTTGATGCGCTATATTTTGTAAATGCCTATTGCGGAATACCCGAAGAATCTTCTATCCATCACAAATTTGTATGGGCAAAAGAGCAGGCAAAAGACGACAATAGAGCTACTCACGATTGGTTGCGTGCATTCGATGCGTATATGGAAAGCATCGGCCACACATTCAGATTGGAAAATCTACGGGCAATGCACCTCAATGCGATATGCCAATTCGTTTCTGAGGCTTTTTTTGTTCAGAACCCACCCAGCACCTTTGTTTTGTTTTTTCAGGATGTGGTGTTCAATTTCTACCAAAAACACACCCCTTCGGTCAGGGAGTTTTTATATTGGTGGGACGAGTTCGGGCAAAAGGAGTCAATTGCACTTCCGCAAGGAATAAATGCGGTACAGATAGCCACTATTCACAAATCTAAAGGTCTTGAATTCCCTGTGGTGATCTTGCCCTTTTTCTCACTATCCGGTTCAACTACAGAAAGGAAGCAATTGTGGGTTGCTCCAAACCTACCATCCATTCCGGATATGCCCCCTGTTTTGGTTGGTATCTCGAAGAAAAATCTCGAAGAAACGCCATTTGAGAGCGAGTATGTTAATGAAAAAAACAGCAGTATGCTCGACAGAGTAAACCTCGCTTATGTAGCCTGCACAAGAGCCAAGGATAAACTGTTTGTATTCGCCGAAGAAGTTTCCCAAAATCAAAGCGAGTCCAATTTTAATAAAGTCCTTTATGAATATGTAAAAAACACGGGTATGGCATATCACGAAGGAAACTCGTTTAGCTACGGCACATTCGAAAATGCGGCAGGTTTGCAATCCAAAGAAGGGTATAAACATGGAATGTTCGAAATCTCAAAGATGTATGCAGGTGTGCCACAATTGATTACAACTCAACCGGGCGTATTGACAAATAGGGAAGGAGCATTGAACAAGGCACAAAAAAGAGGAATGTTGCTACACAAGGTATTGGAGAAAATAGCCACCATAGATGATGTTTTGCCCATTGTAGATTCCTTAATAGCCAATGCAGAGTTGCAGGAGACAGATGCGCGAGAATTTAAGGACAACCTTCATGCCTTATTAAACGACCCCCTGCTTGCGCCGTGCTTTTCGCCTAAAGCTAAAATCAAAAGAGAATCCGAGCTGTTCGATAGCAAAGGCAATATGGTGCGGCCCGATAGGGTTGTGTTCTTCCCCGATAGAACCGTGGTGATTGATTACAAAACCGGCGAGCCTGCTGAGTCTCACCGCTTGCAGATGGCAATTTATTCCGGATTATTAGCCCAAATGGGATATACCCAAGTGCAAAGTATGCTGGTGTATATTGATTCGGGGCAAATAATTGCATTATAATCGTTTGGGCCATGCAAAACCTGGTTTTAATATTTTCTTGATTTCAGGCTGTCCACTTAAAATAAATTGAGTTTCAGTTGGTTACCAACCTGCTCTTTGACATCTTTGTAATCCATGTTTGTAAGTAGTTCTTTTACAGGAGTTTTATCTAAAAGAGATATGCCCAAGACCTGTAGAATTTCGTAAGTTGTACGGTCAATTTTAAGCTTCGATCCAATAATTGCTACCAGGCAATATGCAATTAGTGCTGAATACACCTGTATCCTGACTGCATTTTCGGATGTACCCCAAAATGCTTTTATTTTTAGGTGTTGCTTAATCCATTTAAAAAATAGATCAACCTGCCAACGATTTTTATACAGATTAGCTACTTGTTCTGAAGTTATATATAAGTTATTGGTCAGAAAATCAAAGGTTTTGTTTGTTTCTTTATCGTAGAATTTAACCCTTCTTATCTTTTCTGGATATTGCTTTGATGCATAGAACCCTGAAAGTCTTCCTATTTGGTCTGATTTAACGCCAGTTGATTTGTCATACTTTCGGGAATACATTCGATTAAATCTCAGATTGCTTTTTGCTATAACTAACCCAACTCAAACGCAAGCCAAACTACTTGAAATGATAATCTAAAAGTGGGTCCTGTTTTGCACAAAACAGGAGCTGTATTTATTGGCTAACATAATCAATTCAAATCGTCACGGTGCTAAAAAGCGCTCAAAGCACGGATTACCAAAGGTTTCAAAGAACATAAATTACTTTTAAGTAGACACTAGTTGAATTGTACTGCATTTAACTTTAAAAAATCTAAGTTATGAAGCAATCATCTATAAATAACCATCAGGGCAATTTCCACATTTCCGGCAAAATTGTGGATGTTATCAACAGAAGAATTTATCCGGGCACCATTCACATTGCGGATGGTATTATCACCCGGATAACAGAGGAAAAGGAGAATGTGCAACATGCAGAATTTATTATCCCCGGATTGATTGATGCGCATGTGCATATAGAAAGCTCCATGTTGGTTCCCTCTGAGTTTGCCCGTCTTGCGGTGGTTCATGGCACTGTAGGCACGGTGTCGGACCCCCATGAGATTGCCAATGTTTTGGGGGCGGAAGGTATTCACTTCATGTTGGATAGTGCTAAGAAAACACCTTTCAAATTTGCTTTTGGTGTTCCATCGTGTGTGCCTGCAACCGATTTCGAAACCGCCGGCGCCAAGCTCGACCCTGATGAAGTATTGGAGTTGTTGCAATTGCCGGAAATGTATTACTTGGCCGAAATGATGAATTACCCCGGCGTAATTTATGAAGACCCGATGGTAATTGCCAAAATTGCTGCAGCCCAAAAGGTAAGAAAACCCATTGATGGGCATGCACCTGCCCTAAGCGGCAAACCCTTGCAAAAATATTTAGAGGCAGGTATTAGCACCGAGCACGAATGTTCCACTATAGATGAAGCATTGGAGAAAATATCCTATGGCACCAAAATTCTCATTCGTGAGGGAAGTGCAGCCCGCAATGCGGATGCCCTGCTGCCGCTTTTGGCAACCCATCCGGAGATGGTTATGTTCTGTTCTGACGACATCCACCCCGACCAATTGGTGGATGGGCACATAAACCTGATAATTCTAAAAGCACTCAAAGCCGGATACAACCTTTTTGATGTGCTAAGGTGTGCAACCGTGAACCCCAAAACCCATTACAACCTGAAAAACGGCTTGCTCAGGGAAGGCGATGCCGCAGATATGGTGGTAGTTAGCGATTTGAATACATTCGATGTTTGCAAAACCTTTATAAACGGAGTGTTGGTTGCCCAGAAGGGTAAAACACTTCTTCCGTGGCAAGTATCGGCGGAGCCCAATCGTTTTGCCGCTAAGAAAATCTCGCCCGAATCGTTGTTGGTATCAGCAAAGAGCGAAAACATTAGGGTGATACAGGCTATTGATGGGGAAATACACACCTTGGAATGTATTGCTCAACCATGGGTAGAAAATGGAATGGTAGTGAGTGATGTAGCCAACGACATATTGAAATTGGTAGTAATAAACCGGTACGAAAACAGGCCTCCAACCGTAGGATTCATCAAAGGATTTGGCTTAAAGCAAGGGGCAATAGCATCTACGGTTGCACACGATAGCCATAACATTATTGCGGTTGGCACTACGGATGCTGATTTGGCAAAGGCAATAAATCTGTTGATAGAACACAATGGGGGCGTTTCGGCAGTGAGCAGCGACATTGAGGGCATTTTACCCTTACCTGTGGCTGGCCTAATGTCGCCCGATGATGGATACGAAGTTGCTAAATCTTACAAGAAATTAGACGAATATGCAAAGCAAATGGGCAGCGTCTTACAGGCACCTTTTATGACGCTATCGTTCATGGCTTTGTTGGTTATCCCAGAACTAAAAATCAGCGATAAGGGCTTGTTTGATGGGAAAAGTTTTGCGTTTACAAGCCTTTTTTGTTAATAAAAGGCAAGTACCCAAAGGTGCTTTTTTGTTTCAAACGCCAAGAATTTGTTTCAATTTTTCCAAAATGTATGGCTCTGTGGGGCGAAATTGATTGAATCACGAGTTTGAAAAGCACTGTTAAAGAATCTTGGCAAATTCTAAAAACGCTAATTCATTGCTATGGAATAAAGAAAAAGCCCTTTAGGCTAACCTAAAGGGCTTTGTACCCGGGGCCGGGATCGAACCGGCACGATATTGCTATCATTGGTGTTTGAGACCAACGCGTCTACCAATTCCGCCACCCGGGCAATAGGTAAACATTGGGAGTGCAAATGTAGTAAGATTTTGATTGAAATAGCACAAAAATTTAAAATAAAGAAAAAATCAAAAATTGCGATGAGAATAATACTAATTTTGCCACATTAAATTGACAACCAGTCCGTAGGTTACTCTCCCATAAACCTCAATCTATCAATATGGCTTCGGCAGTAAAGATTTTCACAGGTTCGGCCTCCAGGTATCTTGCTCAACAAATTTGCCATGAATATGGCATTCCTCTCGGAAAAGAAATATTAATGCGTTTTGCCGATGGTGAGTTCCAGCCATCCTACGAAGAAACCTTGAGGGGGCATGAAGTTTATATTGTGCAAAGCACATTTCAGCCTGCAGAAAATATTCTGGAACTACTCTTGATGATTGATGCTGCGCGGAGGGCATCGGCCAAACAAGTTATAGCTGTAATTCCCTATTTTGGATTGGGCAGGCAAGACAGGAAAGATAAGCCCAGAGTACCCATAGGCGCAAAACTTATGGCCAACCTATTGACAGCTGCCGGAGTAAACAGGGTAATCACTATGGATTTGCACGCCGACCAGATACAGGGATTTTTCGATGTGCCGGTAGATCATCTTTATGCGTCCACCATTTTTGTGCCCTACATCAAGAGTTTGGACCTTCCTAATTTGGTAATAGGTTCGCCCGATACCGGAGGTACACGACGAGCCGCTACCTATGCGAAATTTGTGAATGGAGAATTGGTGATCTGTTATAAGCAGCGACTGAAGGCCAACAAGGTAGAGCGGATGATGCTCATCGGAGATGTAAAAGGTAAGAATGTTATTCTTGTTGACGACATAATTGACACTGCGGGGTCCATCATTATGGCCGGCGAAATGGTTATGGAAAATGGAGCAAACAGCGTTAGGGCGGTATGTACACACCCTGTTTTCAGTAAAAATGCGGTTGAGCGGCTCAACGATAGTGTATTCAGCGAAATAATAGTTTCAGACACTATTCCACTCACCATAGAATCACCAAAAATTACAGTGCTTAGTACTGCGAAGTTGTTTGCAAATGTGATAGAAAGAGTACACTCCCATCAATCCATAAGTACGCATTATGGATTCTCTACTATGACATAAAATCTGGCTTTAGACTTCAAAGCTATTCGAATTTGTATTAACTTTGCACCCTATTTTTTCGGCTGCTTTTAGCCGAGATTCAATCCATTAATAAAATTTTTTCAATGAAAACAGTATCTATGAGCGGCTCTCTAAGAGAGGGCGTAGGGAAAAAAGATGCAAAGCAACTGCGTAGGCAGGGGCAAATCCCATGTGTTTTGTATGGCGGCAAAGAACAATTTAAGTTTTTTGTACCCGAAGTGGATTTCAAAGACATAGTTTACACTCCCGAAGTTTGCTTGGTTTTAATCAATTTGGAAGGCAAAACCATAAAAGCTAAATTGCAAGACATTCAGTTTCATCCAGTGAGCGAAAACATATTACATGCCGATTTCTTGCAGGTAATAGAAGAAAAGCCTGTTAAAATAGGCGTTCCAGTAAAACTTGTTGGCAACAGCCCTGGTGTTATGAAGGGTGGAAAGTTGGTTTTGAAAATGCGCAAACTGGAAATTTCAGCTCTGCCAGCCAATTTGCCAGATTTTATTGAAGTATCGATCTCCGATCTCGATATTGCCCAGGCGGTAAAAATTGCCGATTTGCAATTAGAAAATATTCAATTCCTAAACGATAAGTCTTCGGTAGTAGTTACTGTACAATCTACAAGGGCGTCAGCTGCTGCAGGAACCGAGCCGACAAAAAAGTAATCCTATTGGGATTTTACAACACATTACGATATGGCGCAGGCATTGTCTGTGCCATTTTCGTTTTTATACACATTTAGTTAATTTTACTTTTTGAAAAGCAGGAAGGTTTGCTAAGGCTGGGTTAATTCGTCTTCCACATAGCCAATTGTATGATGGATTCGCAAAATCGCTAATAAGGATTATTCCTTGTAATGGTCAAATTTTCCTTGCCGAATTTACAGGCTGTGCGTATTCTATTAAGATGAACAAAGGATAGAGCGTAGATTTAATTTGTCGTATTATTTTCAGAAAATTGTAGTTTTTGTATGAAGTACCTCATCACCGGCTTGGGAAATATTGGCCCCGAATACCATGAAACCCGCCACAACATAGGGTTTATGGTGCTGGATTCTCTGGCCACAAGGATGGAAACTTCTTTCTCGTCGTGTCGCTATGGCGACAAAGCTGAGTTTCGCAACAAGGGTAGGCAATTTATTCTACTGAAGCCGTCAACCTATATGAATCGTAGCGGAAGGGCAGTACATTATTGGATGACCAATGAAAAAATAGAATTAGAAAACCTACTGGTGGTAATGGACGATTTGGCTCTGCCACTCGGAACTTTACGAATGAAAGGTTTTGGGGGAGCTGGCGGGCATAATGGACTTATCCATATCAACGAAATGCTTGGGACAGAAGCGTATGCTCGGTTGAGGTTTGGAATTGGTGGCGACTTCCCAAAAGGATTTCAATCGCAATATGTTTTGGGAAAATGGCTTCCCGATGAACGCTTAGTGATAAATCCACGCATTGAGAAAGCAGCCGAAATGATAGTGAGCTTCGGGATGCAGGGCGTTGGACGCACCATGACCCTGTTCAACAATAAGTAACCCAATGCTACGAGTAACCTGTGCCGTGATTGCATCCGATGGTAAAGTGTTTGCCGCGCAGCGACACCCTGCCGCACGCCATGGTCTATCGTGGGAGTTTCCCGGAGGTAAAGTTGAGCCTTTTGAAACGGAACAGGATTGTTTGAAACGCGAACTCTGGGAAGAACTCGAAATGCAAGTAGAAATAATGTGCAGACTACAACCAGTGCAGCATTGCTACGGGGATTTTACCATTGAGTTGATTCCATTTCTGTGCAAACCGGCAAAAGGTGGTTACATCCTAAAGGAGCACACCATGGCAGGCTGGTTTTCTTTCGATCAGGTCAGGGAATTGCATTGGGCCGAGGCCGATCGCAAAATCTTAGATCAGGCATTGGCATTAGTGCTGTGAATGTTGCTGAAGGCTGGCATAGTACAATCTTTTCCATTCCATAAACCCCATAACTGCCAGCACCAAAAACACCACAAACTGAAAACTGGTGAAAACCAGCTCCTGCGTAAAGAAAAATGGTATGGAAATAAGGTTTCCGACAATCCAATAAATCCAGTTCTCTATTTTCTTGCGGGCAAGGAGCCACATTCCTATCACAAAGATAGAAGTGGTAACCGCATCTACTATGGTTGTGAAATTTACTGAAAACTGGCTGTTGTCGCCTTGCTGAAAAACCCATAACAACGCCATTATCAGCAGGAAAATTATAGGCAAAAGCAATAGATAAACAATTTGCTCTTTTTTGGTATTCCAACTTATGGGCAATTCAGTTTTGTCTTTGGTTTTGCGGCTCCAGTGGTACCAGCCATAAATGCTAACGCAAGTATAGAAAAGGTTTATGCCCATATTTGCATACAAACCGGCAAAAAATAAAATAAAAACATAGACAGTGGTGCTAACGATACCGGCAGGGAAAACCAAAATGCTGGCTTTGCGGGCAAACCACACGCTCACTACGCCAAAAACCACGGCAATAATTTCCCAAATGGATGCACCATGAATGTTGCGAAGCAGGATATCCCAAAAAGTGTTGAAATCCATGATTGTTTTATGAAAAATGCAGCCCCAAAGGTAAGAAAAAGGGCTGCATTCTTTGAATTGGCGTTCTATCGTAGGCCGTTTACATTATCTACTGTGAAAATTAGTCTTCTCTATGAAAACTTATAGCCACACCTCCACCTGGTGCCAATTGGAGTTGCAACGCACTTTCGGTAGTTACGGTTTTTTCTGATATTACATAAGCCGTGGGGTTTTTATCCCAATGAGCATCGGGGGCATCGGCATAAATGGTAGCACGGTAATTTACACCAGGTTGCAAGAAGTCGGTTTTCACCCGAATGGTGCGCGCCAGCTCGTTGGTTACGCTTCCCAGAAACCAGTTGCCAGTTTCGCGCTCCTCGCGGGCAATGGTTACAAACTGCCCAATTTCGCCATCCAGAACTTGGGTTTGTTCCCAATCCACACCCACATCCATGATGAACTGAAATGCCGGATGACCTTCGTAATACCTTGGCAGGTCGGCCACCATCTGCAAAGGGCTATAAATCACAACATATAGCGCAAGCTGGTGCGCCAAGGTTGTGTTTACTTGATTTTCGATGCGATAGGGGTCGAGTTTGATGTTGAAAATGCCCGGAGTGAAATCTATAGGTCCTGCCAACATGCGGGTAAACGGCACAATGGTAAGGTGGTTTGGCGGATTTCCTCCATCGGTTGCCCAAGCATTGAATTCTTGGCCGCGGAGGTTCTCGCTGGTTATCCAGTTGGGGAAAGTGCGCCTAAGTCCTGTTTCCATGATGGTTTCGTGTGAATTGATAGCTACCCGATGGCGGGCTGCGGTTTCAATTACTTCTTGATAATGATTCACCATAAATTGGTTGTGATGAAATTCGCCCACGGGGATGATGGTGCCTACATATCCCGTTTTCACCTTATGCAGACCCAAATATTCCATCAGAGCAAACGCTGTATCCAACTGCTGCTCGTAGGTAGTAACGGCTGAAGATGTTTCGTGGTGCATCACGATATTTACTCCCCTTTGCCGCGCATATTCCACCACGCCCTTCAAGTCGTAGTTTGGGTAGGGGGTTACAAAATCAAAAATTCCTTCGCGATCCACTGTGCCAATCCAGTTTTCCCACCCGGTATTCCAGCCTTCAATCAGCAGGGCATCAATGCCGTGGCGTGCAGCAAAATCAATGTAGTATTTTGCATTTTCGGTACTGGCACCATGCTGTCCGCGCCCATCGTGATAGGCCCAAGTGGATTTGCCTAAGTGCATCTCCCACCAAATGCCCATGTATTTTGTCGGTCGTATCCACGAAACATCGCCCAATTTGTTGGGTTCATTGAGATTTAGAGTAAGCAT
>DMJL01000001.1:2548-6158 GCA_003451785.1 Bacteroidales bacterium | reverse complement strand
GAATGGATGTGCTATCAGGCCTTAGGATACCGAAATTATCCCTTTGTAAAACGAAAATCCGTAGTACACAAATCGGAACTCAAAAAAAATGAAACACAGTATTTACGCAATATTGACGATAGCTAGCTGCAAGTTGGGTTAAACAGATTAACTCAATTGATTTTGAAAAAAGTATATTTGATACAGGGAAACAATCCGACGGTGAAAAATCAGCGACGGAAAAAGAAATCCGCAAGCATGGAGGGAATCAGCAATCGGGCTGAAGGGAAACAATCCTCTGGTTCAAATATAGCTCTGGAATAAGAAAAAAAATGAAATTGAACATTGCCAAAAAACGGTCAATCTTATTTAGGCATTGACAACTGACCACCGATAACTGACCACCGATAACTGAATACCCTACCACCGAAAAGGTATTATTACCATTAAACTAATGAATCTCTGAGAATTTATAGTCGTTCAATCTCCATTATAGGCTGCCCTTTGGTAACCTTCTGCCCATTAGCAACCAAAATTTTAAGGATTTTGACAGGAAATGCCGCTTTGATTTCATTGAAGAGCTTCATGGCTTCGATAATGCAGATTGTATCGCCTTGATTTGCAGTACTTCCTTCCTCTATAAAGGCAGGAGAAGACTCGTTTGGCGAACGATAGAAAGTACCTGCAATCACTGCATTGATAGTTTCGCCGGTGGCAACAGGTGCTGAAACTGGCGATTCGTTGCCTGCTTTAGGTAGCGATGCAGCACTCTTTGCTGGCATTGGAGCTGCTTGCACCCTTTCTGTTTTGGTTCGCTGTGTAGCGGGCGTATCGCCAGAGAACATGGTAATACTGAAATCGCCCTTGCTTATTGTAATCTCATTGAGGTTGAGCATGGATGCCGTGTTTAAAATCGTCTGGATGCCGGCATAATCTTCGGGATGCAGCATCTTGTCGGGTGCAGATTCTTCTTTGTTGGTTTTGTCGCCTTGCCTTGGTTTGCCAAACATGGCTTCCAATTCCAAATCGGCAGGTGTGGGTGGTCTTTTCGCTTCGGGTAATGCACGCCATTTGAAGTATTCCATACTCACATCGGGAAACAGACAATAGGAGATAATATCTTCATCGTCGTGAAGCAAAGCTGGATTTGCAATGTTTTTTGTAGCTGTGGGCAGGGCTGGCGACAAATCGTCGGCAGGGCGATGGTCGATGGGTTTTTCATCGCCCAGTATCTTTACAATAAATTCATTGGAAATAGGCACGGGCGAACGGCCGTACATTCCCTTCACATAGCTGCGCACTTCTTGGGGCACAATCTTGTATCTTTCGCCCGAAAGCACATTCATCACTGCCTGAGTACCCACAATCTGGCTGGTAGGCGTTACCAAGGGTGGAAAACCCAAATCGCCACGCACGGCTACCACTTCTTTTAGCACTTCGGGCAGTTTATCCAAAGCATCTTGCTGTTGCAATTGGGATCGGAAATTGGAAATCATACCACCCGGTATCTGGTGCTCGAGAATTTCTGTATCTACCACAGGTTCATAATTCTTGCCCTTCACCCGTTTGGGCGTTAACTCTTCAAAATATTTATTCACTTTCCTAATGGCATCCAAATCTAGCCCGGTATCGTAGCCCATGCTGGTAAACATTGCGTGTAGGGTTTCGGTAGCCGGTTGTGATGAATATCCCGAAAGTGCAGCCACTGCACCGTCAATGGCACCTGCACCCGCCTTCACACCTGCTAAATAGGCCGATTCCGACATACCGCTTGTGGCATGGCAGTGCATTTGGATGGGAATCGTAAACTCCTTGCGAAGTGCTGTAACCAACTCCTCTGCCTTGCCCGGCGACAATATGCCGGCCATATCTTTTATACTTAATGAATCAATTCCTAATTGAACTTGCTCACGGGCGTATTCAAGATATTTTTCGAAAGTGTGCACCGGGCTGATGGTATAGGAAAGGGAGCCTTGAACATGACCACCGTATTTCTTCACCGCTTTGAAAGCGGCTTCGAGGTTTCGGGTGTCGTTGAGGGCATCAAAAATCCTGAAAATATCCACTCCATTCAAAACAGCCAACTCCACAAAGCGGTCGAGTACATCATCGGGATAGTTTTTATAGCCCACAACATTTTGCCCCCTTAGGAGCATCTGCAGAGGCGTCTTCTTTGCCTTCTGTTTCATAAGCCTAAGTCGCTCCCATGGATTTTCCATTAAAAACCTAAGACAAACATCGAAAGTGGCTCCACCCCAAACTTCAAGTGAGTAAAATCCTGCCTGATCTACCGTGTCTATTATACCCATAATATCCGCAGTACGCATGCGGGTAGCCCAAAGCGATTGATGCCCGTCTCTTATGGTAGTATCTGTTATGCGCAATCTTTTGTTGGTATTCATGTTGTTGCTTTGATTTTTGTTTAAAAAAACTCCCATTAACATTGAGTAACGACTGTTTTACTTGATTTTAAGACCCACAAAATACCCAAATATGTTTATTCTTCACCGAATTTACCCATGGATGCATACTTCACAAATCGTTGGTTGAGAAATTCTTCCACCGGAATGGTTTCTAATTGATTTATAGCATCCAAGACTTCTTGTTTTACGGCTTGGGCAATTGCCTGATAATCGGTATGCGCTCCTTCGTTTGGTTCGTCTATGATTTTGTCAATCACACCTAATTTAAGAAGTGCATTAGCTGTAAGATTCAGAGCCGCTGCAGCATCGGGGGCAAAGGCGGCATCGCGCCAAAGGATAGAAGCACAACCTTCGGGCGAAATTACCGAGTAAATAGCCCGCGAAAGCATTAATATCCTATCGCCGACACCCACACCTAAGGCTCCTCCACTACCCCCTTCGCCAATTACTACCACCACAACCGGCACTCTTAGAGATGCCATTTCTGTGATGTTGCGTGCAATGGATTCGGCCTGACCTCGTTCCTCGGCTTCCAGCCCGGGGAAAGCGCCGGGTGTATCTATAAACACAACTATGGGAAGATTGAACCGCTGGGCAAGTTTCATCAATCGCAATGCCTTGCGATAGCCTTCGGGCTTTGCCATAGCAAAATTGCGAACAATCTGGTCTTCGGTATTCTTACCTTTATTCTGACCTATAACCATCACTTTCTTATTCCCAAGTTGCGCAAAGCCTCCTACTAAAGCTCTATCGTCGCCAAAGTAGCGATCGCCGTGCAACTCAATAAAATTACTAAACAGTAGCTCTAGATAATCCTGAAAAACAGGTCTCGAGGGATGACGGCTGATCTTTACAATATCCCAAGGACTAAGCATTGCATTATTCGTTTGGTTAATGGCTTCTGTGTTTTGCATAGTTCAACTATTAATGGATGCAAATTACTTGTGGTTGTAATAAGACAATACCCTGCCTAAAAACTGTTTGAGGTCTTTGCGATGTACAATACAATCTACAAAACCATGTTCTTCCAAAAATTCGGCAGTTTGAAAAGATTTGGGAAGTTTTTCGCCAATGGTTTGTTCTATCACCCTGCGACCTGCAAATCCAATCACTGCACCCGGTTCGGCAATATTCAAATCGCCCATCATAGCGTAGCTGGCTGTAACGCCCCCAGTGGTGGGATTGGCAAGTATGCTGATTACGGGAAT
>DMJL01000001.1:0-2158 GCA_003451785.1 Bacteroidales bacterium | reverse complement strand
GATAGAACTCCCTCCTGCATGCGTGCCCCACCCGATGCCGAAAGTATCAAAAATGGTATATTTTCATCATAGGCCACCATGGAAGCACGGAGAATCTTTTCGCCGGTACCCGACCCCAGACTTCCGCCTAAAAAACGAAAATCCATTATAGCTGCTGATATTTTTATTCCCTCTATGTTGCCCACTCCGCATACCACAGCTTCGTTGAGTCCGGTTTTTTTGCGATTCTCAGCTATCTTATCTGTGTAGCTACCTTTTAGATCATTAAAGTCCAATGAATTGACGGGATAAACTCCTGCAAACATCTCATGAAAACTGCCCGTATCAAACAGCATTTCTATCCGCTGCCAGGCATCGAGGCTATCGTGATAACCACATAATGGACATACCAGATGATGGGAATTCCACTCATCGAGCCAAACAAAACCATTGCATCCCTTGCACTTTATATGCAATTGCTTCTTTCGGGGGGCTTTTGCTTCAGGGGCCTTTGCGTACCAAGACATAGTTTTACTTTTCGTTTAACAATGATAAACTCATATCGCATGCATACTAAATTGGGAATTGTAGCCTTGCCAATAAAACATGCTAATTTTTGAAAGGGTTAAAGATAATTGTGATTTTCAAATAACACCAAAACTTTGAACCAACCCTTGAGTGAACCATTTTTATTAAATTCTGTGATTTATGGCAAGAATATAATATTCTAATATGCTATATTTTAATTATTTGAGCAAATTCTATTGGCATTCGGGCAAAATTCGCATCATATAAAGTTTACGCTATCCACATCATAGATTTTTACAAGGGATTTATCTGAGTCTTTAGGGTTGTCTATGCTGTACTACCACACAATTGACAACGGCAAAATGTGATTGCCAAAATCAAAGTTTAAAAAAACATTACAAAAGGAACATTTTTGGGCAAAAGTTGTACGGTTTATTATCAAATCAGAATTATACCCCATGTAGAATCATTCCAAAAATCCATCAGTAGCAGCAGCTTTATTGGGTTTCAGATTCAAAAATCCATTGAACCATGCAATAATCATAAAGATCAACATTAGTGCAAAAGAAGCTAAAAGGCTCTGCCACATTCCCAACTGAATGATAATAAATGGAGCAATTGCGGTGATAAGCCCACCACCCATAAATGGCTCATACACCATCTGTTTGAACCCAAATGCCTGGGCTGTACCTGTTCGGTAGTTAGAATCAACAAGTCTCAGCAAAAGGAGCCCCATTGCGGTAACACCGCTCTGCATCCCAAACTCAGTAACACCCCTTTCTAACCAGAACTTTGGCAGCATTCTAGGGGCTAAGTAAATAAGGCAGAAGAACACCCAAAAAATTCCGGCAACCATTAATAACGCAAACGGTCCAATATTTTCAACAAATAAATCCAATCGCAAGGATGCAATAGCCGCCACCACCAAAAAGTCTAATGCAAATCCCAAAATGCGCTCAAAAGTGCTTCGGTCATAATATTTGTCAATTTTCAATGGCTTTGATGCAATTTGTATTATCATGCCCCCAATCATTGCAAGGGGAAACAAAGGAAATCCATCGAGAATGGGATGAATTTGCTTTACACCGCCTAACATTGCCCAGCCCAGCAGAATAGCCAGAGCAATTATAGCAAAGTGAAACGCAAAGGGTTCTATGGACTCGGATGCAACTGTGGCTCTGGACGATGATGTGCGATTTTCTTCAGGAATCAATCCGGTTTTTTTGAATTCGGGCAATCCATGTTTTTGATTGAGCTGGGAGCTATATCCTTTGCGGATGGCAATGTTTACATAAAACACCCCGCCCACCACCGCAGTGATGATACCCACAGTGGCCGACATTTGACCCAATGCCGCACCTGCCGGCCAACCCAGATCGTAGAACACCTGCTGCATGCCGGCAGCAGTTCCATGCCCGCCCGAAAATCCAATTTCCAAAATAGTTGCAAAAATTGGTGGCACATCGAACAACGGTATCAAAACCAAGGCCGTAACCAAAATTGCAGTGAAATACTGCCCAAAACCAATTACAAAACCAAAACAAATCTGGCTGCCACCCTGCTTCCAAATGGTACCTATTCCCGGAATGGCTAATCCCAAAAACAAGGAAGCAAAAACCACATTTATCAAAAGTCCTGGCATTTGTCGCCA
>DMJL01000180.1 GCA_003451785.1 Bacteroidales bacterium | reverse complement strand
GCGCAGGTATTTGGTGATGGAAGTAGGCAATGCACCGGGAGAAATAAAGTCCATGTTTAATAATATTGAAAACAATGGCGCACCTTGGCAATATTCACCGGAAGATCGATTGGAATGGACTAAAGATTTAGTTACAAAAGACTGATATACAGACTTAGCAGTAAAACTACATGAAATCAAAGAAACTCGATGTCCCCATTATGGCAGACTTGTTTGCTAAGGGACAAAAGCCCGATTATCTTTTTTGGGTAGGTTGCGCAGGTGCCTACGATGATAGATACAAGAAGGTTGCAGGTGCTTTTGCTAAAATACTTTCCCATCTCAAAATCAACTATGCCGTTCTGGGGAAAGAAGAATCATGCACAGGCGACCTGGCTCGAAGGGCGGGCAACGAAATGCTTTATCAGATGCAGGCTTTGCAAAACATTGAAGTTCTAAAAGCCTATGAAGTGCAGCGCATTATCACCATTTGTCCCCATTGCTACAATATTTTCAAAAATGAGTATCCCGACCTTGGCGGCAATTACGAGGTGATTAGCTATGTGGACTTTCTCGATAAGGCTATCCAAGATGGCAATTTGGAATTTGATTTAAAAAGATTTGCAAATGCATCTATCACATACCACGATCCGTGCTATTTGGGGCGTGCAAATGACATTTATAAGTCGCCACGAAGAATCATTAAGTCGCTCAATGGTAATATCGTAGAAATGAAACGCAATAGAAGCAATGCTCTGTGCTGCGGAGCCGGCGGCGGTCAAATGTTTAAGGAAGCCGAACACGGAAGTAAGGAGATTTTTATGGAACGCATAGAAGATGCCTTAGATACCAAGGCTAATATCATTGCATCATCTTGCCCATTTTGCATGACTATGATTACCGATGGTCTGAAGTATAAGAACCGCGAAGAAGAAATACAGAACTTAGATATTGTCGAACTGATTGCAATTTCTCTCGATATTTAATAAAAATCATACCCAAATAATGGAAAAAGAAAAAAAACTTAAAAGTGGCGAATTCTTGGTGCGCGATATAAGTGCCAAAGATGTATTTATACCCGAATTGTTCGACGAGGAGCAACGCATGATAGCCCAGAGTTGCAAAGATTTTATCGAAGTAGAGGTTTATCCGCATCTCGATAAATTGGACAAAGGCGACAGGGAATTGATGAAGGAACTGCTCAAAAAATCGGGTGAGCTTGGCTTAATGGGTATTTCTATACCAGAGCAATATGGTGGGTTTGGTCAGTCGTTTGTTACCCAAATGCTAGCAGCCGAAACCATTGGTGCGGCCTATTCGTTCTCAGTAGCATTTATGGCGCATTGCGGCATTGGCACATTGCCCATCATGTATTATGGCAACGAGGAACAACGCCAAAGATACATCCCGCAATTGGCATCAGGCGAACTTCTTGGTGCGTACTGTCTCACCGAGCCGGGTGCCGGTAGCGATGCCAACTCAGGAAAATCTACGGCTATACCAACCGCTGATGGCAAGCACTATGTTCTCAATGGTCAGAAGATGTGGATTACCAATGCAGGATTTTGCGACACCCAAGTGGTGTTTGCCAAGATAGAAAACGACAGAATCCTAAGTGCATTTGTGGTTGATACACAAATGCCCGGCGTAGTTATCGGACCTGATGAGCACAAGATGGGAATCAAAGGCTCTTCAACCGCTCAGATTTATTACACCGATGTAATGGTGCCTGTGGAAAATATGTTGGGGCAAAGGGGAGAAGGATTCCGAATAGCACTCAATATTTTGCACATGGGCCGCATGAAACTTGGAGCAAATGTTATAGGTGCTGCAAAAAAAGCAATCGCCGATAGCATTAAGTATGCCAATGAGCGCAAGCAATTTTGCCTACCCATAGCGTCGTTTGGAGCCATACAGCACAAACTTGCCGAAATGGCCATAAGAATCTTTGCGCACGAAGCAGCAATTTATAGGGTAAGCAGCGAAATTGATTATATGATTGATGAGTTGAAACTAACCGAACCAGACTATGGCAGGGCGGTAATAGAATCCATAAGCCACTACGCTGTAGAAGATGCCATTCTAAAAGTTTACGGCTCCGAAATGTTGGATTATGTAGCCGACGAAGCCGTGCAGATTCACGGTGGCATGGGTTATTCATCAGAAGTGAATGTAGAGAGAGGCTACCGCGATTCTCGAATCAATCGCATCTTCGAAGGTACCAACGAGATAAACCGACTTTTGATTACCGATACCGCTATAAAACGGGCATTGAAGGGCGATTTCGACTTGTTTGGCAAAGCCGAAGAAATTTTCAATTCAATGGAGGCTTTGCAAACAAACATATCAGAAGGTAGCGATTATTTCGAAGTCAAAAACCAAGCCATCGGTAATTTCAAAAAATTGGCACTCCTATGCGTTTATGTTGCCAACACCCAGTTTGCAAAGAAATTGGCGAAGGAACAAGAAGTTGTTATGAATATTGCCGATATCATAGCCGAGGTTTATGTAGCAGAGTCGTTGGTGCTGCGGGTAGAAAAAATGGAAATGTTGGGTATGGGCAATGCTCTTTATAAGGATATTGCAGATGTATTTGTTTTTGATACTTCTAAAAAAATTCGCAACTTTGCACTCGATTGTCTTTATTCGCTTCCGGGGCAGGATTCTGTGATTCCTGTGATAGATGCAATAGAAAAATTGGCAAAATCGCAAGGCGTAAATGTGAAAGAGGCACGCAGAAGGATAGCCGAAAAAATTATTTCTGACAACGATTATAAAATATAATGCGGGCAACCGTATTGTTCTGGTGAAGGGGAGGGAGGCTAAGGTCTCCCTTTCTTT
>DMJL01000193.1 GCA_003451785.1 Bacteroidales bacterium | reverse complement strand
ATTATTTACGGATGAAAAAATAGGGAATAGGTATTTGTAGCAATCAAAATATAACCCTATCTGGAAATTTGGGGTTTCTAAAAATTTTAACTTCAAGAAAAGAAATAGATAGACCCGCACTTTTTACACATTGAGAAAATTGGATTATATTGAGTGATTGCCAAACCCATTTTTTTGTTTTTTTAACAGGAATTCCCCGTGGATTTTAAACTCAAAGACCGAAAAGATTGTACATTTGCCTTATAATTCAGTTCAGGGGTGCCTTAAATTTCAGGCTGAGATCAAACCCGTAGAACCTGGGCAGATAATGCTGCCGAGGGAATGCAAAAATAATCCACCAAAACTTAAGTACGCGCCTGCACGATTAACATTTAAAAATGTTGAAATATGCAAGTATTTGTAAACGACGAGTTGCATGAAGCACCCGAATGTGCAACTATTGCGGAGCTACTAACTGCAATTGGGGTGGAAGAGCTTCAAGGCTTAGCCGTGGCCATTAACAACAGGGTAGTTCAAAGATCGCATTGGAATGACTCTTTTCTTAAAGAGAATGACAAGGTATTGCTAATCAGGGCAACTAAGGGAGGGTAAGGAAGATATTATGAAATACGAAATTTTAGACAATATCACTAAGGGTGCCTTTCCCAAGTCAAAAAAAATTCATGTCCATGGTGATTTGCATGACATTAGTGTTGCTATGCGCGAAATTGAATTATCCGATACCATTCATGCAGATGGCGCCCGAGAAAAAAACTATCCCGTAACGGTTTATGATACTTCCGGTCCCTACACCGACGCGGGTTATCGTGTTGACCTTTGTAAAGGTGTGCCAGAAATACGCAAACAATGGATTCTTGGGCGTGGCGATGTGGAGCCGCTGAAAGGTCTTAGTTCGGAATACGGTCGACATCGCTTGGCCGACGATACATTGAACAATATCAGGTTTCCCAAATCCAACATAAAACCTTTGCGAGCCATAGCAGGAAATACACCTACACAGTATTATTACGCTAAGCAAGGTTTTATCACTCCTGAGATGGAGTATGTGGCTATACGAGAAAACAGTCGAATTGACGAATACCGCCAAAATGAAGTTCAACATCCTGGCGAAGCCTTCGGAGCGAGGATTCCTTTATCGCACATTACCCCTGAGTTTGTGCGTGATGAGATTGCTGCAGGAAGGGCAATTATTCCGGCCAACATTAACCATCCTGAATCGGAGCCAATGATCATTGGACGCAACTTTCTGGTGAAGATCAATGCCAACTTAGGCAATTCACCCACTACATCAGGAATTGAGGAGGAGGTTGAAAAGGCTGTGTGGGCATTTCGCTGGGGAGCCGATACCATCATGGACCTCTCTACCGGAAAAAACATTCATGAAACCCGCGAATGGATTATCCGCAATTCTCCCGTTCCGGTTGGGTCGGTGCCTCTTTATCAAGCTCTGGAAAAAGTTGCTGGGGTGGTCGAAGACCTCACATGGGAAATCTACAAGGACACCCTTATTGAGCAATGCGAGCAGGGGGTTGATTATTTTACTATCCATGCTGGCTTGCTGCTGCGGCATGTCCCGCTTACTATAAATCGTCGTACAGGAATTGTATCAAGAGGCGGTTCGATCATGGCCAAGTGGTGCCTCGCTCATCACAAAGAGAATTTCCTATATACTCACTTCGACGAAATCTGTGAGATACTTGCTCAGTATGATGCTGGTATTTCGCTGGGCGACGGACTCAGGCCTGGCTCCATTGCCGATGCCAACGACATGGCACAGTTAGGCGAACTTAAAATTGCCGGAGAGTTGGCAGAAATAGCACGAAAGCATTTCGTGCAAATTATGATTGAAGGCCCAGGCCATGTCCCGATGCAAATGATAAAAGAAAACATGGATTTGCAGCTTAAATACTGTGGAGAAGCACCTTTTTACACCCTTGGGCCATTAGTGTCGGACATTGCACCGGGTTACGACCATATCACTTCGGCCATAGGCGGAAGCATGATCGCCTGGTACGGCACCTCCATGTTATGCTATGTTACCCAAAAGGAGCATTTGGGACTACCCGACAAGAATGATGTGCGCGAGGGGGTAATAACCTTCAAACTTGCTGCACACGCAGCCGATCTTGCTAAAGGATTTCCGGGTGCTCAGATTCGCGACAATGCTATGAGCAAGGCAAGGTTCGAGTTCCGATGGAAAGACCAGTTTGCACTTGCATTAGACCCCGAAAAGGCAATGAGTTTTCACGATTCCACCTTGCCCGACGAAGGGTATAAAATGGCTCACTTTTGCTCCATGTGCGGAGAGCATTTCTGCGCCATGCGAACTTCGCACCAGGTGAAAGCCTTAGCCTCAAAACTTGCAGAAAAAGCAGATGAGTTCAGGCAAGCAGGCAAAGAAATGTATTTGAAATCATAAAACACTATTAACATGATACTCTTAACCTGGCCAGAAAACCTTAAAGGTGAACACGAGTTCCTGAACCTGCTTTTTGAAGAAGGTCTTGAAATACTCCATGTGCGCAAGCCCGGCATTTCGGACAAAGACCTTAGTGCATTCCTGCAAGGTATCAAGTATGAGTATCATGGACGCATCATGTTGCACCAAGGATTTGCCCTTATGCAGGAATTTTTTTGTAGGGGAATACATTTTTCGGGGCAAAGCAAGCGATCGTACAAGAAATATTTAAACATCAATGGTTTTAAATGTTGGCCTGTGCATGGTATCGAAGAAATAGCCGGTATGCCCGATGGTATTGACCAACTCATGCTTAGCCCTGTTTTTCAAAGTATTTCCAAAGAGGACTATCAGAATTACTGGGAACCAGGAGAGCCAGAACGACACCTGAAGGAAAACAAAAGACCCATGATAAAATACATTGCCCTTGGGGGAATTGATATTAATACCGCTCCAAAGGCTCTTGAAATGGGATTCGATGACTTTGCCGTGTTGGGTGCAATATGGGTGCCATTTATAAGTGGTCGGAGCTACGGTGAACTTTTGCAACTCTTTCTCAAATTCAATGCTATTTCAAAAAGATAGGTTCGCTTTAGCATTGCCAATGAAAAAAACCTGACTATCTGTTGGCAATAATAACGCGATTTCAAAATTTTAATTCGATATGCCTAATCCCCTTCAAAACAGACCTGTTGTGATAACCATAGCAGGATTCGACCCTTCGGGAGGGGCGGGCATACTTGCCGATATTAAAACTTTTGAAGCATTGGGGGTTTATGGTCTGGCAGCCGCTACTTCGAACACCTTCCAGATAGATTCGGAGTTTTTTGGGGTTGATTGGATTGAGCAAAAGAAGCTGCATTACCAGATTGGAACCCTTTTTGCCAAATATTGCCCCACCCATGTCAAGATAGGGCTAATCAAAGATTTTAAAAGCATGGAGCGTGTGGTGAGATTACTAAAAAAACTCAATCCGGCGGTGCAAATCGTATGGGACCCCATTATAAAAAGTTCTTCGGGGTTTTGTTTTCATAAAGAGCAACAAATTATCCAGACAAAGATTTTAGGACAATTGTCGCTAATCACACCAAACTGGACTGAAGCCATGACGCTTTGGGCGGGCGGCTTACCGCAAATTATGGATATGAGCGAACACTGCCCTGTTTTGATAAAAGGAGGGCATAGACCCGACCATTATGGAAGCGACTTGCTGCTGGACAAACGGGTAAGTACCGAATTACCAGGCAACCATTTCGGGGGTAGGTCAAAGCATGGAACCGGCTGTGTATTGTCGGCAGCCATAATCGCACACCTTGCTAGAGGTAACTATCTGGAAGATGCCTGCCGAAAAGCAAAAAATTATACAGAACAATTCATTCTGAGCAACAATTTGAATCTAGGTTACCATTATCGCAATGAACAAGCAAATTGAAAAGTTTCAATATATAACCGGTCAGCATCACCTCCATAGCTATGCTGAACTTGCCAAATTGGCCTATATGAATGGTTGCAGGTGGGTACAGCTTCGCATGAAAGGACATTCTGCCACACAAATAGAAGAAGAAGCGCGTAAATCCTTAGCAGAAGCCAACATACACAATGGCATTCTGATAATCAACGACCATCCTGAAATAGCCCGTGCAACAGGTGCCCACGGGGTGCATTTAGGAAAGGACGATATGCAACCGTCGCGAGCTAGGCAAATTTTGGGATATGAGGCAATTATAGGTGGTACTGCCAACACTTTCGATGACATAATAAGGTTAGTTGACGAAGAGGTGGATTATATTGGTCTGGGTCCTTTCAGGTACACTACATCCAAAAAAAACCTAAGCCCTATCCTTGGACTGGATGGTTATACAGAAGTAATGGAAAGACTTAAAGAGTTAGAAATTAGTATTCCCATCATAGCAATTGGTGGTATAACCGTAAGCGACATTGAGCAATTACTTAATGTGGGGCTGCATGGATTAGCCGTGTCGGGGGCAGTTAGTGTGCATGAGCTATTTGCAGGAAACATCAGACAATTTGTAAATAAAACTGTTTTAAACAATCAGATTAAAAATATCCCATGAGTAATACCATAAAGCCTTTAATCATAGCCGGAAAGGAGTTTCATTCGCGTTTGTTTATCGGGACTGGCAAGTTTAGTTCAAACCAAATCATGGCGGAGGCCGTTCTGGCTTCGGGTTCAGAATTGGTTACAGTAGCTTTGCGAAGGGTTGACATTGGCGCATCTGACGACGATCTGACAAGCTACCTCAAGCATCCTCGAATTAATCTGCTACCAAACACTTCGGGAGTGCGCAACGCCGAAGAGGCTGTATTTGCTTGTATGTTGGCGCGCGAAGCCTTAGGCACTCATTGGGTGAAATTAGAGATACATCCTGACCCAAAATACCTTTTGCCCGATGGGGAGGAAACCTTGAAGGCCACAGCCCTGCTAGTCAAAGAAGGCTTTGTAGTGCTTCCATATATCCATGCCGACCCGGTTTTGTGCAAGAAGCTTGAGGATGCTGGGGCGGCCGCAGTGATGCCCTTAGGCTCGCCCATTGGGTCGAACCAGGGACTGCAAACCCGCGACTTTTTGCGCATCATCATTGAGCAAACCCAAGTACCAGTAATTGTTGATGCAGGGCTGGGGGCACCTTCTCATGCCGCCGAGGCACTCGAACTGGGAGCTGATGCCGTACTCGTAAATACTGCTATAGCCGTATCGTCAAATCCGACTGCAATGGCTTTGGCTTTCAAGCTGGCTGTAGAGGCAGGGCGTATTGCCTTCGAAGCACAATTGGCACCAAGAGGCAGACACGGAGAAGCCACAAGTCCATTTACGGCATTTTTAAGCAACATCTAACTTCAAATTGCCTGATACACTTTTGCGCTCTCAAAATCTCAGACAAAAACATAAGTAGCTTTAGAGGTACCTAAGAAATGAACATGAGCCGAGTACAAGAATGACTTTGTAAAATAAAAAAATTACTCCTTCTCCAAGAATAATCAGCAATCCGTATGGAAACTTTTTATGATGTGCATCGGCAGTATGATTGGGAAGAAGTAAAGGCTTCTATCCTTGCCAAAACCGAACAGGATGTGCTGGTTGCACTTGGCAAGCCCTACCGCAATATTGAGGATTTCAAGGCTTTGGTGTCGCCGGCAGCCGAAAGGCACCTCGAAGAAATGGCCAAGCTTAGTCAACAACTTACACAGAAAAGGTTTGGCAAAACCATTCAGTTTTATGTGCCACTATACCTTTCGAATGATTGTACCAACCAATGCGTATATTGTGGCTTCAACAGCAACAATCGTGTAGGTCGCGTAACGCTAAACCATGACCAGATCATTGAAGAGATAAATGCCATAAAGGCACTTGGCTTTGAGCATATCTTGCTGGTAACGGGTGAGCACCCGAAAAACTGCGGATTCAAATACCTTAAAGAAGCCATCAGACTTATCCGGCCGCATTTTCATTGCATTTCGGCAGAAGTGGCTCCAATGAGCACCGAGGAATATCGCACCATGTATGAGGAGGGTCTTTATGCAGTTTATATTTACCAGGAAACTTACAGCCAAACACGGTATCCGGAGTATCATCCGGGGGGGGTAAAGGCAAATTTCAGATACCGGTTGGAGACCCCAGACAGGCTTGGCATGGCAGGAATACATAAAATCGGTTTAGGCTGCCTGTTGGGGCTCGAAGACTGGCGAACCGAAGGTTTTTTTGCAGCAATGCACATTAGGTATCTTGAAAAAAAGTACTGGAAATCCAAATATAGCATTTCTTTTCCTAGGTTAAGGCATTTCCCGGGCAGTTTTGAACCAAATTACCTCGTAACAGACCGCAACTTGTTGCAACTTATTCTTGCGTTCAGAATTTTCGATCAAGAGCTGGAATTGTCGCTTTCAACACGCGAAACTCCTGTTTTCCGCGATAATGTTTTTAGTCTGGGCATAACCCTGATGAGTGCAGGGTCTAAAACTGTACCAGGAGGCTATGCCAAGCAGATTAGTGAAGTGGAACAGTTTGCAGTGATTGACAATCGACCGGCACAGGTTGTCAGAGAAGCTATCGAAAAGCAAGGTTACGAAGTAATCTGGAAGGACTGGGACCAATCCCTACAATTTAATTTTCTTAACCATGCTCACTGAACAGGAAAAAGACCGTTACATCCGCCATACGATGATTCCACAAATTGGTGAATCGGGGCAGGAAAAGATTAAGCAGGCTAAGGTGCTGGTGATAGGCGCGGGAGGGCTAGGCTGCCCTGTATTGTTTTACCTAACTGCAGCTGGAGTAGGTTCAATTGGTATTGTGGATGCCGATACGGTAGCATTCTCCAATCTGCAGAGGCAAATTCTTTATTCAGAACATGACATTGGCAAACCCAAGGTGCTGGTAGCAGCAGGTAAACTTTCGGCAATCAATAGCAGTGTGAAAATTAACACCTACCAGTTATTTTTAGACGCAACCACTGCAGAGCAGCTTTTCCCTGAATACGACATTGTGGTTGGGGCTACCGATAATTTTGATTCGCGATACATTATTGATAAATTCACCAAGCTTTACCAAAAGCCTTTTGTTCATGGTTCCATCCACGAATTTGAAGGACAGGCGGGGGTTTTCAACTACCATGGCTCCTGGTCGTATTCCGATTTGTTTCCTGAGCAGACAGCCGCAGAATGCCTCTCTCTTGGGGTGATGGGGGTATTGCCCGGGATAATCGGCAGCATTATGAGTGCTGAAGTGATAAAAATTTTAACTGGAGCCGGAGATGTAGTGGCTGGTAAATTATTGGTTTACAATGCTCTTGACAACAGTTTCAACTGCATAAGGTTCTCCTGACAGTAGGGTTGGAGATGAAACTTTTCACTCATTTCTTTTGCCCTTGATTGGAGTCTAAACTCTCAAGGTTCCATACTAAGTAGCACTTTGCACCATTACAATACACTTGGTGTAAATTTCCCCGTTTTTGTCTCATTACGGCGTTTATTGCTGATTTTATTAGAATATTTCTAATCAATATAAATATCTTTGCAAACACAATTGTTAACAAAAATTAAGAATTACATACTAATCAACACAATAGCTTATTCAGGGGCTGTTAATAAATAATTTTTAGGAGGATACAATATGGAAAACAACGAAATGTTGGCATTAGGAATGATTGAAACACGGGGCTTTACTGCCATGGTAGAGGCATCTGATGCTATGGTTAAAGCTGCGAAAGTGGATTTGGTAGGTTATGAGCAAATTGGCGGTGGTTATGTAACTGCCATTGTGCGTGGCGATGTGGCGTCTGTGAGAGCGGCTGTAGAAGCAGGCGTTAGGGCAGCAGAGAAGGTTGGCGAATTGGTGTCGTCGCATGTTATTCCCAGACCCCACGCTAATGTTGATAGCGCGCTTCCTTTAGGAAAAAAGAAATAGGTAAGGAATAGGTCTAACATCAAAACCAAAGAAATGGATTCTAAATCACATATTGACCTCAGGTCGTATATTTTTCTTGATTCGTTGCAGTTGCAAATGGCATCTTACCTTGCTACTGTTTCGCGCGGTTATTTGCCGGTAGCGGGTCAGGCTTGCTGCATTATCGAGATAGCCCCCGGTATCGAAATCAACACCCTCACCGATGTTGCACTGAAGGCCACCAATGTTACCCCCGGAATGCAGATTGTAGAACGGGCATTTGGTATGCTGGAAGTACACTCTTCGAGCCAGGGAGACACCCGTATGGCGGGCGAAGCTGTACTTCGTTCCATTAATAAAAATGAAGCAGACCGTCTAAAGCCCAGAATTCTCACCAGTCAGCTCATTAAGAATGTAGAAGACCACCATGCCCAACTTATCAATCGTACCCGTATGGGAATGATGCTACTGCGCGGCGATACACTCTTTGTGCTGGAGGTGGAGCCTGCCGGATATGCATACTTCGCCGCCAACGAGGCCGAGAAATCGGCCAACATCAACATTATTGATGTTATGGGATTTGGTAAATTTGGCAGAGTGTATATTGGTGGTAAGGAAGCCGATGTGCTTGAGTGCAAGGCCAATGTAGAAAAACGACTGGCAGAAGTATCGGGTCGTTCTGGTAAGGATGATTATAAATAGCAATTTTTGAAGGATATAACAATGTCAGAATATAATAATCAAGCAATTGGGATGATCGAGTCCCGTGGATTTGTTGCCATGGTAGAAGCCTGCGATGCTATGACGAAGGCTGCCAAAGTGGAACTTGTGGGTTATGAAAAAATTGGTGGCGGTTTTGTAACAGCCATTGTTCGTGGCGATGTTGCTTCGGTTCGTGCAGCAGTTGAAGCTGGCGTAAGGGCAGCCGAGAAGGTGGGCGAAATCGTTTCGTCGCATGTTATTCCAAGGCCTCATGGCAATGTGGATAACGCCCTGCCCCTTGGCGCAAAAGTATAGGTTGATTCACCTAAAATAATTAATGCTATGATCCTTGCAAGGGTTGTTGGAACCGTAGTTGCTTCGCACAAGGAACCAAAGATGGAAGGTATGAGGCTACTGCTTTTAGAAAAATTAGACCCCATAACCATGAATGGCAAAAACGACTTCGTGGTTTCGGTAGATTGTGTAGGGGCAGGCACTGGTGAAGTAGTGTTTTACGCTACGGGAAGTAGTGCCAGGTGTACAAAACAAACCGAAGGTTTGCCATCCGATGCGTCGGTGATTGCTATCGTGGATGCCATTGAGAAAGACGGAGCATTCACTTACCGTAAAAGCCAATAATCGCTGTCATGATTTTAGGAATTGTTGCAGGAACAGTTGTAAGCACGCAAAGCCAAGTGGGCATTGCAGGTGCAAGGTTTTTGCTTGTAGAGAAATGCAACCATCGGGCAGAGCTAAGAGGAGAGTATCTAGTTGCTTTGGATCCACTTGGTGTTGCACAGGGGGAGATGGTAATGCTATCTGAAAGCACCCCAGCACGAGAAACCCCCCTAACGCAAGGCAAACCCGTAGATACGCTTATAGTTGGAATTGTTGATCTGATAGATCAGGACGAACAGGTAGTTTATAAAAAATGACCATCGAAAGGCATATTACCGTACTGGGTGTGTTGGAGCTAAGCAGTATTGCTGTTGGCATCAATGTTCTCGACGGTATGGTGAAGGTAGCACCCGTGAAGATTTTGGATGCCCGTACTATTTGTCCGGGGAAGTATCTGATAGTGTTTTGCGGCGATGTGGCTTCGGCAGAATATGCCTTCCATAAAGGTCTTGAGCTTTCGGGGAAGTACATTATTGATAGCATGTTGCTAAGACAGGTACACCCGGAATGTTTGGGTGCCATTGGCAATATAAAGATGGTTACCGAGCTGCAAGCCATTGGCATAATCGAAACAAGCACCGTTACCGCTGCCATCGAAGCAGCAGATATTGCCGCCAAGGAGAGCGGGGTGGCGATACTTGAAGTGAGACTGGCAATTGGGTTTGGGGGCAAGTCGTATATGAAACTCACGGGTACGCTTCCCGATGTGCAAGCATCTATAGAAGCTGGTTTAGCTTTGGTGAAACAGAAGAACGCCCTGTGTGCCCATTCGCTTATTTCGCAGCCCCACAGCGAGATAGCACCATTTTTCTTGAAATAGCATATCAGTCATGGAAAATTTAGAACAAAACATACGCGAGATGGTGAGCCAAGTGCTTAGGGAGATGAACTTAAGTACAGGTATAACATCTTCCGCAATGCGGTTGGGCGTGTTCTCGAGTATTGAAGATGCCATTGAAGCAGCAGAAAAAGCATTCCATACCTTTATCGCTTTGCCATTAGACCAGCGAACCGCTATTATTGAGCATATCCGTAAGGTCTGTACGGAAAATAATGAGGCAATGGCTCGCATGGCAGTGGAGGAAACCGGTCTGGGCAGATACGAAGATAAGTTGGCAAAAAACCTACTTGGCATAACCAAGACTCCCGGAACGGAGGATATTACCCCCATAGCTTATACCAGCGAGCACGGATTGACCCTTATGGAGAGGGCTCCTTATGGCGTTATAGGCTCTATAACCCCTACAACCAATCCTACGGTTACTATCATTAGCAATGCCATTGGTATGTTAGCTGCCGGCAATGTTGTGGTTTTCAATCCCCATCCGGGAGCTAAAAAGGTTTCTGCATTTACCATCAGCCTTATCAACAAAGCCATTACCGAAATGGGCGGTCCTGAGAATGTGGTGTCGTGTGTGGAAAATCCTACCATCGAAACGGCCAAAACCCTTATGACGCATCCAAAGGTTGCGTTGTTGGTGGTAACTGGAGGTCCTGCAGTAGTGAAAACAGCCATGAATAGCGGCAAAAAGGTGATTGCCGCCGGACCCGGCAACCCGCCCGTGGTGGTTGACGAAACAGCCAACATTGCCAAAGCAGCCAAAGACATTGTAGATGGTGCAAGCTTCGACAACAACATTATCTGCATTTGCGAGAAGGAGATTATCGTTGTTAGCTCTGTTGCCGATAGGCTCAAGGATGAGATGAAGAAGCACGGCGCGTTTGAGTTGAATGCCGACCAAACACGCCAAATAACAGCTATGGTGATTGCCGATGCCGGCTATCCCGGACATGAGGGTGCTGCCAACAAGAAGTTTGTTGGGAAAGCGGCAACCTTTATAGCCGCCGAAGCTGGAATCGCCGTGCCGCCAACTACACGCCTTTTGATTTGCGAAGTGGAAGCCGGGCATCCATTGGTGTGGACTGAGCAACTAATGCCAGTAATGCCATTGGTGAGGGTGAGCGATGTGGATACAGCAATAAACCTTGCGGTTGCCGTAGAGCACGGTTTCCGACATACGGCAATTATGCACTCCCTCAACATTGAAAAGTTGAGCAAGATGGCAAAGGTGATGAACTGTTCGTTGTTTGTAAAAAACGGCCCGAGTTATGCCGGTTTGGGATACGGTGGTGCAGGATTCACATCGTTTACCATCGCAAGTCCAACGGGTGAGGGAATTACCAAGGCAAGCACATTCACACGCGAACGACGCTGCACGCTGGTAGATCATTTTCGCATCATTTAAACCGTAGCCGATGCAATGAGCCATGGGAAAGAAATGCACAAAAACAGGCATAAAATCCATGGCGAATTCCATCTCACCTTTTTAAAACAAATTTTATTCAGATGAAATTGGGAAAAGTTATAGGAAGGGTGGTTTCTACACATAAATTAGACTCCCTGCACGGTTTGAAGCTCGCATTGGTACAGCCCATAGATGAAAAGCTAGTGCCACTGGGAGATCCCATAGTAACCATCGACACCATCAATGCAGATATTGGGCAGGTGATCTACTACGAAACCAGCAAAGAAGCCAGCATGGTGTTAGAAACCACTATGAACCCTTGCGATGCAGCCATTGTTGGCATTGTGGA
>DMJL01000111.1 GCA_003451785.1 Bacteroidales bacterium | reverse complement strand
CCCAATACCTGAATGGTTACAGGGTTGTCTTTGCCCATGGGATTGCTGAGCAATTTTCTGTATTTTGCTGAGAACAGATCCTCTTTGGGGGTTTTAATTACTGCTTCACTCATTGATTTTTCAGTTTTTTGAAGTAAGACACATAATTTCCAATACCTTCCACTAACATTTCGTCAACTCCTTGCGAAGTAATTGTACCGCCACTTATGGCATCTACACCGTGGGGGTCGTCTTGCCTTGCACCACCCCTGATTACCCTAATGGGAGCAAAATTGCCGGCATCATCAAAAATTCGTTCGCCCACAAACTGGGCTTCAAATTCCAGATCTGCAATTTGGGAGCCTAATCCAGGCGTTTCACTGGTATGATCGAAATTTGCGCCAAAAATGGTTATCAGATCGCTTTCCAAACTTAAGAATCCCCAGATGGGACCCCAAAGACCAGCACCTCGCACTGGGATGATATAATAAGTTTCACCGTTTACATTGGCTATGAACAATGGGAGCTGCCTTTGGGCAGGTTCTTTTCGAATTTCCAAAGATAGATCTACATCGAAAGCATTTCCTTCTATTTCATCACCTACAGTGTTCAATACCTTTGAGTCAACAATATATTTCTCAAAGGCCTGCTCGGCTTCTGCCCTCGACACTATAATGTTTACGGATGATAGAATGTTCTGCATTCGTTCGATTTTCACATTCCTGTCTTGCATCGGTCGCAGAAACATGGCAGCAGACGACAATACAAGTGCCACCAAAATAACCATTACCGACGAATAGATAAAAATATACTTGTTGCTTTGCATGGAATTTTTCATTTCACATTTATGCATTAGATTGAACCGTAACAGCTTTGAGGCGTTTCAATCGCCTTTTTATGTTTGCTTCTACAACATAATGGTCAATCAGAGGAGCAAACACATTCATCAAGAGTATGGCGAGCATCATCCCTTCCGGGTAGGCAGGATTGAGTACCCTCACGAGAACTGTAACAACACCTATAAGCAGCCCATAAATGTATTTACCTGTAGCCGTTTGCGATGCCGTTACTGGATCGGTAGCCATGAAAACAGCTCCAAACATGAAACCACCCAACACAAGATGGTAGTACGCAGGAAGCAGCATATAATCGTTGATGCCTACAAGGTTGAAAATTCCACCCATAGCCAAACCTCCAATTATCACCGATGCCATAATCCTGAAGCTGCCAACGCCTGAAATTACCAAAATCACTGCTCCAATCAAAATCGCTAGGGTAGAAGTTTCACCAATAGAACCGGGTATTGTGCCTATAAACATTTCCAATAGGGAAGGCATATATTGTGTTTCGTTGATTGCCAACATTGCCAATGGTGTTGCACCCGAAAACCCATCAACCAACTGCTGACCTTCGCGCAGGGTGGTATCAATCCACACTTCTCCCGAAAGCTGTGCAGGGTAGGCAAAAAACAGGAAAGCCCTTGCCAGAAGTGCAGGGTTTACAATATTCATGCCTGTGCCGCCAAAAACCTCTTTGCCAATAATCACTGCGAAAATGGTTGCAAGAGCTACCATCCACAATGGGGTTGTTACGGGGATTATGAGCGGGATAAGCATACCCGATACAAGGAAACCCTCATTTACCTCATGGTTGCGCATCTCGGCAAAAATAAATTCTACCGCAAGCCCCGAAACATAGCTTACAATAATCAAAGGGAGTACTCGGAGCAACCCAAACCAAAACTGGTCAAGAAGGGTTTCTTCCAAGCCAATGGCTCTATAATGCTGAAATCCCACATTCCAGATACCAAATAATAGAGCAGGCATCAATGCGATAATCACCATAAACATGGTGCGTTTCATATCGATAGCATCTCTAATGTGGCTTCCTCTGAGGGTAACATCGCCCTTCACATATAGGAAAGTTTGGAAGGCTTCAAAACTTCTGTGAAATTTTGCAAACTTTCCGCCCTTTTCGAATTGGGGCTGAACATTTTTTTCTACAAATTGAATTAACGCTTTCAAGGATAAAATCGTTTAGGATTTAACTATTTTTTATCAATTTCTATCAGGCAAATTCTTTCCTGATTACATCCAGCCCATCGCGTACGATTGTCTGAAACTCAATTTTTGATGGACAAACAAATTCGCATAAAGCAAAATCTTCGGGAGCTACTTCGTAAATGCCCAGCAACTCCATTTTCTCCACATCGTTGGTCATAATGGCCTTTATCAATTGCACAGGCAGAATATCCATTGGAAGTACCTTTTCATAAACACCCGTCATTACGAAGGGTCTTTCGCCGCTACGAATGTTGGTATCGAGATTGTATTTCTTGCCGGGCATCAAAAACGATGGGAAAGTGCGCGAACTACTGTAACGGTTGAAGTTTGGCATAAGCCAACCCAAAAATTCATGGTTGGTACCTTCTTTGATTACGGTTACAAGATTGTCATAAAAGCCTAGGAAGCCGGTTGTTGCTACTTTTGTGCCTGTGAGCACATCGCCGCTTATGCAGCGTAGCGGAACGCTTGGGTCTATTTTTACATTGCCATCGAGCAATGCAGCTACTCGAGTTCCGGATATAGTCTTGTAATATTTTGGCTTTATTATTTCTGGTCCGGCAACGGCAACCAAACGGGTGGCATCGTAAATTCCCTTATTGAAAAGGCGACCAATGACTATCAAATCTTGGACCGAAACATACCATACCTTTTCGCCTTTGTTTAAAGGCATGATATGATGTATCTGTGTGCCGATATTTCCTGCCGGATGTGGTCCGTCAAAAAAATGTATTTCTACCCCTTTAGCACCTAAAAACGATTGCGATTTGGTATTTTGGGCATCAACACTAAGATGCACCTTGCCGTTGGTGAGCCTGCCAATTGCATCGAGACCCGTTTGAAAGTTCTGCTCATCAAAGCTTACTATATAATCCAAGTCGGCTGCTAAGGGTGAACTATTGAATGCGGAAACAAAAATAGCCTTTGGGGTGTCGTTGGGATTCGCTACTACAGAAAAAGGGCGCTGCCGTATAAATGGCCAAGTTCCACTTTTAAGCAGAAGGTTTGTAATCTGTTCTTTGCTAAGGTCTTTTGGGTTGGCATTACCAAAATCTTCGAACTCCTTTTTGCCATTCGATTTTATAACCAACTCCATTATTCTACGGCGCTCTCCTCTTACAAGCTCAAAGAATGTACCGCTTACAGGTGAAGTTACAACCACCCTATCATCGTGCTTATTGTAGAATAGGGGAGTACCCGCTTTTACTTCATCTCCTTCCTTTACGAGCATCTTGGGTTCCAAACCATGAAAGTCGGAAGGACGAACACCATAAAAGTCAGAAAAAGGAGTGGATTCTACTACCGGACTTGCAGATCCAGCCAATGGAATGTTAAGCCCTTTTTTAATTTTGATTATTTTAGGCATAAGGGAAATAATTGGAATTACATTTGTTAGATAAACAGGACTGCAAATTTAGTTATTATAAAAATTTAGCCGTACTTATTAGCAAAATTTGCTTTGAATAAAAGACCTTTAGGCTATGAAAAAACTTTTTAAAAATCATGTTCGCTTGAAATCGACCGCAAAAGTGCAAAAAATTTTCGTACCTATTTACCTATTTGGATTGATTATGTTTATTTTGTTGAAAAACACAAATATACACGGTGGCGAAAACTTCAATAACTATATAAATTCAGCACAATCATCACCCTTAGGGCACAATGCAAGGCATGAAACTGGTGATGTTAATTTTTTTATCTATGGCGATAAAGTTACCGACCCCAATATTCGCACCGTATTGTTTCACCAAAAGGGTTTTGAGTTGTCGCAACCCTACATCAGATATAACTCCAGTGAGGTGCTCAGTCTTGTATTTGATGACCTAAGCCCCAATATTCGTAACTTTTATTACACCATAATCCATTGCGATGCCCATTGGCAGCCAAGTCCCTTGCGGCAATTTGAATTTATTGAAGGATTTCCTGAAGCCATTATTGACAACTACACACGGTCGATAAATACCATTGTACCCTACTCCCAATTTCGCTTGGAGTTGCCCAATTCCACCATGCGTCCCAGAATACCGGGCAACTATCTTCTCAAAGTATATCTCAATGGCGATCCTGAGCAAATAGTTTTCACAAGGCGATTTGTTGTTTTTGAGCAGAATATTACCATCAATAGTGAAATTAGGCAGGCTATGCTTGTGCAGTTTAGGGATACCCATCAGCAAATAAGGTTTGAGCTACTTACAAACAATCACCCCGTGTCGAATCCAAGGCGAGATTTGCGAGTAGTAATAAAGCAGAACGGCAGGTGGGACAATGCCATAAAGAGAATAAAGCCTCGTTCGATACAAAGCACAAGAATCTCTTTTGAACACGATACTCAGCTTCTGTTTGAGGGCGGAAATGAATACCGGTGGTTTGATATGCGTAGTTTGCGATTTCGCACCGAGCGGATCGACCAAATCGTTTCGGGGCATAGATATACCGAAGTCTTCCTGCGCCCAGATCGCATTAGGGCTTTCAATCCATTTCTAACGGAAAGAGATTTAAACGGACGCTTTGAAGTTAGAACCCACGATGCCGTAGATCCGCATTTGGAAAGCGACTATGCAATGGTGCATTTCAGG
>DMJL01000197.1:210-2902 GCA_003451785.1 Bacteroidales bacterium | reverse complement strand
CTCGTTGGCCTGCTCAAACATTGATCTGGCCTGTGCCGATTGCTCGTACAACTCCTTGCCCATGCCCACAAATTGGGAGCCTTGCCCGGGGAAAACAAATGCTTTCTTCATAGGAATCCTTTGTGAGATTTTCAATAAAGTTGCAAAGATAGTAATTTGATAAATTCAAGGGTTTCCTCATTGCAAGTAGCCATGAATTTAGTCGGAGTAGGCTGCAAATGATATTTATGCACAGTAAATAATGATACTTTGGGTAGTGCATTCCATCTTAAATTTCTCAAGAAGATTGAACGAAAGGTTCGATTGTATAGAAATTAAGACCTTCAAAAGGCTCTTATGCGTTTTTGAGTCAAGACAATATTTTAAAACTTGATACTCAATTTCAATCCATATCCCGGGTTTGAATTTGGAGCTATGGTGATTATTTCAGGCGATAGCTTTAGGGAAAGCCTGTTTTGCTCATTAGCCGCATTTTTCATTCTTGCAATTCTGATTACATCGTATATACTCCATACTTTAATCAAGCCGGTTGCTAATGCGCCAGCAGCCATCCACACCCTGGCGTCTCTGGGTGATTCCCCTGTTGTAATATCAACGCTCATGGCTCGGGTCACACCATACATAAAAACACCAATGGATAAAAAGCCGCTTCCAAGTACTATGGCTCCACGCACGGGTTCACCCACATAAAAATACCCTGACGAAAACAACAAATAATTGGCCAATCCTGCAATAAAAGGCGAATATCGTCGAAGGGGCCTTTCTTGCTCAAGAGTTTCTGGCGGTGGTTCACTAAGATAGTAGAGGGAATCATTAGCTTGTCCAAACGACTGCAAGGTGGATGTACCAACCAAAAAAACCAATAAAATCAGCGTTGTTTTCATAATCAGTGTGTTTGGATTTTTATTCTGAATACCGTTGCATGGCTTAAATCCAAGAATGCCTACTCTTTCAATATTACTTAAATTGTTTGGCTCTTCAAAATCTTCTACGCAATCCTTATGGGTTTAGCTTTGAGTTCTTCACAATAAGCACAAATAACTTTCAGAATAATTTGATTTTGCACTGTGCGCTTTCCAATTCGAGCAGATACTTCTTTCGCCAAAGTCCACCCCGGTAGCCTGTAAGATCGCCTTTGTATCCTACTACCCGATGACATGGAACGACTATGGCAATTTTGTTGGCCCCGTTGGCACTTGCCAGAGCTCTGATGGCTTTCAGATTTCCAATAGCAACTGCCTGTTCCTTGTAAGTTACGGTTTTCCCAAACGCTATTTGAGATAATTGACGCCAAACTGTTTTCTGAAAATCTGTTCCCGACGGACAAATCGGTACCGAAAAGGATTTTCTCCTGCCGGCAAAATATTCCACTAACTGCACTTCGAGCAGTTCTAATGCCCCATTGCTCTGATGGGCTAATTCTGCGTCAAACTCCTTTTTCAGTTTCATTAGCTCCCTATCCAGTTCTGGATTATCGTAATAATCGAGCAAACAAATATTATTTGCCACAGAGCAGGCTAATACAGAGCCGATGGGTGTTTCTATTTTTTTGGAAAAAATCATTGGAGAAAAATTTCGGGCAATTCGAGCGGATAAATTGTTTTACAAAATGGCATATCAAAAAAAGAATGCTTCTGTTTTACAATATTGTAGGCGAAATTTACAATCCCGCTAATTATAAGAGATCCTTCCCTTTGGTCAGGATGACAAAATGCCAATCGAGGATTGTCATGCTGAACGAAGTGCAGCATCTAATAGGAATAGGCTGTCTTTGAACCTTTCTAAATGCCGACTCGCAAAATCTTATAACCCCGACCTTTAGGTCGGGGGAAACTATGATTAAGAGAATAGGGCTTTAGCCCGGCCATCTAATTATCTTCATATTCCTGAAAAATGCCATAAAACCCCAAATTTTCCCTTTCTCCATCCGAAGGGGGAATTAGTCAATTTGCTTTTCTAAAGATGCTTTTATCAATTAGCTAACAACCACAACCAGAGTACAATTCATTGGAAGCAAACTTCAACAATTTCTTAAAACAGAACAAATACACCCATTTTTTCGATTATGGGAAAAAATTACCAAAATCCCGAATTCGAATGGAATCCCTATTTTAGACTTCAGACGCACTCATTTCCCCATATCTAATATAGGCTTGAGCAAGATCACCCAGCCGGCCGCTACCATAAATGCAAGCAATGTGCCTGCTACAATGCCTATGGTGGGATACAATATCCCTACCAAGTATCCGTACACCACTATATTGGTAGATGCCAAAAGCATGATTTTGCCCAATCCTCGCGCAAAGGCAGCACCGGCTGTGATGGTAAGAATCACCATTGATGAAAGCATCACTGCCGGAAAGGTGGAGAAGATACCTGTCCAGAATGGCGAACCGTATTGTGCAATTAGCACCGAGCTTCCTACTACCGAACCCGCAAAAGCCGCCCTAATGATGATTTGCGATAGGTTGTATCTTCTTTCAATGGGTTTTGCTGAAATAATTTTTAATTTTTTCTCTGCCAAAATCCAACAGGTAATGGCTACCAAACCATAAACGATGGTCCATCCTAATCTGGTTATCGATTCAAAATGGGATACTCCTATAGCCAAAGTTACATAAGCTAAAAGACTGCCTGCGACGGCAATCCACAATCCTTTGGGGAGAAGCAGCAAGAATGTAAACAGAAACAG
>DMJL01000197.1:0-161 GCA_003451785.1 Bacteroidales bacterium | reverse complement strand
ACCGAGCTTCCTACTACCGAACCAGCAAAAGCCGCCCTAATCAAGATTTGCGATAGGTTGTATCTCCGTTCAATGGGTTTTGCGGAAACAATTTTTAATTTTTTCTCCGCCAAAATCCAACAAGTAATGGCTACCAAGCCATAAACGATGGTCCATCCTAA
>DMJL01000178.1 GCA_003451785.1 Bacteroidales bacterium | reverse complement strand
ATTTAATGAGCAGAACAGCTAACTTATCGTGATACAATGAGCATTACTAATTCCGAAAAGCCATTGGGGTTGGGATGGGTTGTAATTGAGGTAATTGAGGTAATTGAGGTAATTGAGGTAATTGAGGTAATTGTTGTAAAGTGTATAGGTTGTATTTGTTACAAATTTATTTCATATCCCACGCTTTAAACCGTGGGTAATAGAAACAAACATCCCTAAAAGCTTTTAGGGGTGAAATGGAGCATACAATTGGCGGAATTTGTAATCCCGTCAAACTGGTACTCCTTTCTTGTTATCCTGCCTGAAGGGAAGGATCTGATTTTATGGTGGTATAGAGATGCTTCACTTCGTTCAGCATGACATCTGATTCCTTCGCTGGGTGGAATTTGTAATTCCACCCCAATTAATCTCTTTATTTTTCTTTCCACTTTTGCTTGATCAAAAGTGGAGCAAAAATCAAGGCCGTGAAAAAATCGCCATTGCTGGGCGGAATTTGTAATCCCGCCAAAACTGGTGCTCCTGTCTTGTAATCCTGACCGAAGGGAAGGATCTGATTTTATGGTGGTATAGAGATGCTTCGCTCCGACACTTCGGCTGCGCTCAGTGGAACCTTTGCTCAGTGCAAGCACTTCGTTCAGTATGACAATGGTAATTTGCTAAGAGCCATTAGCCTTCCTATAATGGAATTTGCAATCCGATAAAATTGTCAGGGCTAAAGGCCGTTTTTCATTGTTCTTTGCTTCCCCCGACCTAAATTTCGGGGGTACTGATTCCGATTTACTGATACAGTTTACCTGCCCTTAATATTTGAAACTCGACCCACCAATAAACTCCCTTAATAGAGATGTGGGAGGGATGTCGTCGGGTGCTATGGGAATAAACAGTGAAAGCAACCTATTGAGCCTCAGTACTTCATCCCTTATAAGCGCATTCTCGGCTAACTGCGGATCGAGTATAGCAGGTGCATAGTGTGCAAATACAGCCATTTCATAGATTAGCGCAGAATTGATAATGGCATGGGCAGTTTCCTGAAAAGGGAAAATATTTAGAAACTCATTTTTCACCACATCTGGCCATCGTTTGATGGTTTCATTAAAACCATAGCCTCTAAACAAGTGATCGCGCACCAATCTTCTGATTAGGCGGTGGTCGGATGTGGAGAAAGGCAGGTGATCGTGGATGTTGAGCGTTGTGAGGGCCGATACATAGAGCCTGTATGAATTCCCGTCTTGAACTTCGCCCCACAATAGGGGATTTAGAGCATGGATACCTTCGGCTATGATGTAAGTGTCGGGTGTAATCTCAGTAGGATCCCCATTGCTTACGCCGCCCAATCCATTGAAGTGATATCTGGGCAGTACTACCGGTTTGCCGGCGAGTAGATCGTTGATATTGCTTTTAAATTGGTCAACATTCAGGGAAGATACCACCTCGAAATTCTTCAAGCCGGTTTCTGGGTCGTCGGGTATTTCTGAATGGGGTTTATAATAATTATCCAACGAAATAGTTAAAACATTCTTTTTCAGCACCTTCAACTCCAAAGCGAGCCTGCTTGCCGAGGTGGTTTTGCCCGAAGAAGTAGGACCGGCAAGAAAAATCACTCTGGGTTTCAAGGGATGGGCAATAATATTATCGGCAATTCTCGAAAAATTTTTAGTTTGGTAAGCTTCCGAAATTTTTAAAAATTCGGGCAAATCTCCCTGTGTAATCACATCGTTAAGTTGGGCAATATTGGAAATCCCAAAATGCGCCATGGCTTCGTGCGATTCAACAAACCTTTTGAAGTACTTGCTAGACTCGATTCTTCGGGGCATCACACGATCGAAAAAATCAGCATCCGAAATAAGAAAAAATCCGCCCTTGGCTTTAATAAGCTTAAATGCTTGAAGTGCTTCCAGGTTTTCTTCTATCCCATTGACAAATAGTTCGCCGTCACCATTCACATGAGCAATGCAATAGGCTTCTATCGGGTCAATTCCCGAAGGGCGTGAGCGCAACAAATGCAAAATATCATCACGATAATATTGCTGAAAATAGTTTTTTACCTGTTCACCGAATGCAACTTGTTGTTGCAACTTTATCTTGCTTTTAAGCATTTGCCTAATGTAATCTTGTAGCTTATTCAAATCTTCGTCAGATGGCTCAAAGTCTTTGTAATGCCCATAAAGACCTCCAGGGATGCTGTAGTCAATGAAATATTCTTTGCCACTAAATATTTTCTGTGTCGCAAAATTAAACAATACTAAAAGTGGCTCTATTAGCCTTCTAAAAGGCAATCTGAAAGCCGATGGGGTGCGTTGTGGTATTTTGGGAAGGATGGTCATGTTGTTGTAATAAAAATGGAATGCGTCTTATGCCTCGATAAGTTACAAATATAAGCAAATGCAGTATCGAAACCACTATCAATTAGCACAACCTGCATCATGACTATTGCAGAAATATTGTTGTGGTTTATTCTATTTATTTGAAATGCTTTTTTAATTTTGTTTTCTTAAACATTCAAACAAGAATCATGGCAGATTTATCTACTTCGTACATGGGCCTAAAGCTCAAAAGTCCAGTGATTGTAGCTAGCTCGGGATTAACTCGCAGCTTGGCCAATCTTCGTCAGATGGAAGATTTTGGAGCGGGTGCAGTAGTGCTCAAATCACTTTTTGAAGAACAGATTAGATACGAAGTTCGTAAACTCTTTGCACACGATGAGATGCTAAGTGCTTATACTGAGGCCGATGATTACATACAAAACTATGCCCGAACCCACGCTCTTGAGGAGTATCTTTCGCTGATTAGGGCAGCCAAAAAATCTATAACTATTCCTATCATTGCAAGTATCAATTGTGTGAGTGCGCAGGAATGGCCTTCCTTTGCTAAAGAAATAGCCAGATCGGGAGCCGATGCGTTGGAGTTGAATGTATTTGTTTTGCCCCACGATACCGAAAAAGATTCCGAAGCCTATGAGAATCTATATTTCGAGATTTTGGAGAAGGTGAAGCAACATATAGATATTCCCATAGCCTTGAAAATTTCCCAGCATTTTTCGGGATTTGGCAACATGGTAAAGAAACTTTCGTGGGCAGGAGCCAAAGGAGTAGTTTTATTCAACAGGTTTTTTGCCAACGATTTTGATATCGACAAACGCAAGCTGATACCGGCAACCCCCTTTAGCACTCCCGATGAAATCATTCACTCATTGCGCTGGATTGGAATGTTGGCAGGAAGAGTGCAAGTAGATTTATGTGCTTCTACTGGGGTACACGACCATACAGGAGTGGTGAAACAATTACTTGCCGGAGCAAAGACAGTGCAAATCTGTTCTACCTTGTACAAAAACGGACTATCACAAATTGCAACCATCAACAAAGGATTGGAAGATTGGATGACGGCTAATAAATTTTCTGCAATATCCGATTTTGCCGGTTCTATGAGTTTCAAAAAAGGTGAAAATCCCGGTGCCTACCAGAGAGTGCAGTTTATGAAGCATTTTGCCGAGATTGACTAACGGTTTGTGGTTGTTAGCCTAACCCCTTTTTGCCCATTTGCTAAATCTATTGTCTGGCAAAAACCCGCCTAAGCAGTTCCGTTACCCTTGCGACTGGATCTTGACGAATTTTTTGCTCCTCTTGGGCAACCATTGTAAAAAGTCCGTCGAGGGCCTTGGTAGTGGCATAATGCGCCAAATCTGTATTTACCCGAGTTAGATTGGGTGTGAATGCTGCAATGGTGTTGTATCTTCCGGTAAGCTCACTCCATACCCTTTGTGCCCCTACTTCATTCAATGATGCTAATATTTCCGGACGAAAGGCAGCGTACAATTGGTCATAAGTTTGCGAACGAAGGAAATTAGTAGCCGCATTGTTTCCGCCACGCAAAATATTCCATGCATCGGTGATAGACATATTTCTTATGGCATCTGCAAAAATTGGTCGCGCACTTTCGGCAGCTCCCTCAGCAGCCCTGTTGAGTTTCTTTACAAATTCGTGAAGTAAAGGTCGCAGCAATGCGGAATTCTCCATAAACTGCATTGCTCCTGCCGCATCGGGCGGAAAAGGGATCTTTATGGCAGAATTGCCAAAAAATCCATCTTCTTTACTGGTATTTAGCACGGCATTGGTGATTCCAACGGTGAGTGCCTCGCGCAGGCCCATTGCTACCTCTGTTTCGCTCATGGGCACCTGCACCAATTGTTCGCAACTGCTTACACCCAAACTTAGGTATCCCAAAATGCCAATAAAAATTGCATAGAATGGCGAAAGCCGTTTCCCTTTATTTACTAATGCAAGGCGTTGTTCATCGGCCGACTGCATGGAGCAAGCCTCTGGTTTATCTTGTTTTTCTCTGTGTTTCATAGTGGTTTTCATGTTGAAAATTGCTAAAACCTTATACCCATTTTAGTTGGATTGAAAATGCACTTTATTATGTTTTGGCCATGAATTTGGCGACGATAAATTATTATCACAAAGATTACCATAAAAATGTTAACATCCTTCCACTTTATTTGCACTTGGTTAAATTTTGGTTTTAAGGATTTTCCATGAATTAAATCCAGGGATTTTGGATTGGTATTTTCGCTTGTTGAAGTGAATAAAACTTCTTGGTTCCGACCATAGGATTCATATCCAACTGTTGAAACCTTGGTATATCTGATAATGAAAGATCCTTCGCGTGGCGGAATTTGTAATTCCTTCAAACTGGTGTTTCTATCTTGTCATCCTGACCGAAGGGAAGGATCCGATTTTATGGTGGTGTAGAGATGCTTCACTTCGGCACTTCGGATGCGCTCAGTGGAACCATGGCTCAGTGCAAGCACTTAGTTCAGCATGACATCTGATTCCTTCGCTGGGTGGAATTTGTAATTCCACCCCATTTAATCTCTTTATTTTTCTTTCCACTTTT
>DMJL01000176.1 GCA_003451785.1 Bacteroidales bacterium | reverse complement strand
AAATTCCACAATCTCATGGTAACCATATTTTATTTACAAGTATGTTCAATAGCCACAATTGTGCCATTTTGTGATTTTCTGTTGCTTCCTTTTCGGTATGCCCTTTACAAATCAACCGCTAACCCGCACTCAAGCAAGATTAATAGGTTCATTTTTCATGTGAGCAAGGGGTGTTATTCCCATTCAATTGTTGCCGGAGGTTTCGAACTTATATCATAAACTACCCGATTGATGCCACGCACATTATTAATGATTTCGTTGGACACTTTAGATAGGAAATCCCATGGCAGGTGAACCCAATCTGCAGTCATTCCGTCGGTAGAGTTTACAGCTCTTAATGCTACAACATTCTCATAGGTGCGTTCGTCGCCCATAACTCCCACTGATTGCACAGGAAGTAAAACTGCAAGTGCCTGCCATACTTTGTTGTACAAACCTTCTTTGTGAAGCGCATTTATAAAAATATGATCAGCCTCTTGCAGAACAGCAACTTTTTGGGGTGTAATCTCGCCAAGAATGCGAACTCCTAAACCTGGACCGGGAAAAGGATGCCGTTGCAAAAGCGATTCGGGCAAACCCAAACTTAAGCCAACTTTGCGCACCTCGTCTTTAAAAAGGCTGTTGATAGGTTCTACCACCTTAAGATTCATAATCTCGGGTAAACCTCCCACATTGTGATGCGATTTGATGGTAGCCGAAGGCCCTTTAACCGAAACCGACTCGATAATATCCGGATAAATCGTTCCTTGCGCCAGCCATTTCACATCGCCAATTTTCTGGGCCTCCTTCTCGAACACCTCAATGAAAGTATGACCAATGGCTTTTCTTTTCTTTTCTGGGTCTGAAATACCTTTCAGGGCATCGTAAAACTTATTTGCCGCACTTACACCCCGTATGTTGAAACCCATACCACGGTAGGATTCGAGAACTTGGGCAAATTCATTTTTGCGCAACAATCCGTTGTCAACAAAAATGCAATGCAAACGGTTGCCAATAGCTTTGTGCAACAGCATTGCCGCTACACTGCTATCCACTCCGCCTGAAAGTCCAAGTACCACCTTATCGTTGCCCAGCGAACCTTGCAATCTACTTACGGTGGAATGCACAAAACTATCTGGAGTCCACGATTGTTTGCAACCGCAAACCTTAACAACAAAATTGCTAAGTAATAGGCTACCTTGCGTAGTATGATACACTTCAGGATGGAATTGAATGCCAAACAAGGGTTGGGTGCAACTTCGGAAAGCTGCAATTCCCACATCGTTGGTGCGAGCAATCGCACTAAAACCATCGGGCAGACGGGTGATAGAATCGGCATGAGACATCCATACCTGCGAGTTTTGGTCAACGCCCCTCAATAATGGCTCTGAGTCATTCACAAATGACAGATTCGCCCTACCATATTCGCGGGTGGATGATGCTGCTACTTCACCGCCATTAGAAATGGCTAAATATTGCGCCCCATAGCAGATGCCCAGAACGGGTACTGGAATAGCGGTTAGATCTAAAGAGGGCTGAAGTGCATCGGGCTGCCGCACACTAAAAGGACTGCCGGATAAAACAACACCTTGAATGCCGGCAAAACTTTCGGGCACAAAAGTGTAAGGATGAATCTCGCAAAACACATTCAATTCTCGTATGCGTCTTGCAATCAATTGGGTATATTGCGACCCAAAATCGAGGATAAGTATTTTTTCTTGCATGATGCAAAGATAAAGCAGAGGGCTATTCTTTGAACATCTATTTTCATTTTTCGTATCGTAAAGCCATTTCACTATTTTTGTGAACAGAAATACCCAATGCAATGGTAAATGTAGAGCAGTACAAAAAAATCATAGCCAAATTGCCTGCCCATGTTACACTGGTAGCTGTGAGCAAAAACAAATCCATAGATGACATTCTCGAATTGTATAATTTGGGGCAAAGAGACTTTGGCGAAAACAAAGTCCAGGAGCTTGTTCCCAAGCATGGCGCCCTACCCAAGGATATTCGATGGCATTTTGTTGGGCATTTGCAATCCAACAAAGTGAAATTCATTGCTCCTTTCATCCATTTGATACATAGTGCAGATAGCCTAAAGCTCTTGCAAACCATTGACAAGGAAGCAGCAAAAAATAAGAGAAGAATAGATTGTTTGATGCAAATCTTTGTTGCCGACGAAGAAACCAAATTCGGTATGAGCTTCGCTGAAGCCATAGATTTGTTAGAAAACAATCATCATAGAAATTCAACCCACATCAGCATCAGAGGATTGATGGGAATGGCCACCTTCACATCGGATGTAGATAAAATTCGCAATGAATTTAGAAGTTTGCATAATTTCTTCAACCAATCAAAGATTAGATTTTTTGATGATAATGCCGATTTTACAACATTGTCCATGGGAATGACAGATGATTTAGCCATTGCATTGGAAGAGGGCAGCACTATGGTGAGAATTGGCAGTGCGCTATTCGGTGTCAGATAAGTTTTTTAGTGCCATTTTAGAATTTGAAAAGAAGAAAAAATGCTCATAATAGGAATAACAGGCACTCTGGGTGCCGGCAAAGGTACAGTGGTTGATTATTTAGCGCAACATTTTGGGCTAACCCATTTCTCAGTGAGGGCATTTCTGGCAGATGATCTTCGACAAAGAGGAATAGAAGTAAATCGGGACACCCTTACCGAATGGGCAAATAAGCTGCGAGTAGCCCACAGCCCCTCCTACATCATCGAGCAGTTGTATGAAAAAGCTGCTATTGAAAACAGAAACTGTATTATCGAAAGCATTCGCACACCTGGTGAGATTGCAGCTTTAAGAAAAAAAGAACATTTCTATTTGTTGGCGGTTGATGCCTCCCCAGAAATCCGATACGATAGAATACGATTACGGAAATCGGAAACAGACAATGTTTCGTATGAAACTTTTCTGAGCAACGAAAAAAGGGAAATGCACTCCAATGATCCTACAAAACAAAATCTGGCTGAGTGCATCCGGCAGGCAGATTATGTAATTCTCAACAATGGAGATTTGGATGCATTGCACCAAGCTACAAATGCGTTTCTGCATTCGATTGGTTTAATCAACCATTGAAAAAGATTGCCCTAATCGGTACTTATTGATATTCACAACAATAAACTGCAACCCCATGATTAACGATGCTTCCCATATCGTGTACAATCGTCCCAGTTGGGACGAGTATTTTATGGAAATAGCCCATACTGTGAGCAAACGAGCCACTTGCGACAGAGGCAGAAGTGGTTGTGTGATTGTACGCGATAAGCAAATCCTTGTTACAGGATATGTTGGCTCACCCCGAGGTATGGCACATTGCGACGATGTAGGACATCAGCTAAAAAGAGTAGTGCATGAGGATGGCTCAGTGTTAACCCATTGTGTAAGAACCATCCACGTATAAC
>DMJL01000259.1 GCA_003451785.1 Bacteroidales bacterium | reverse complement strand
AATCCACCAATCCACCAATCCATTCGGCAGTTGGAATTCCGCTGTCATTGCCCAACCATATCCCACGGATTCAACACATGGGATATGTTTCAAAATCTGAACCGCACCGAAACCTGTACCTGCGATGGTCTTAGGAAATAGGTGGTTTCGAGTACAGAGAATGCACTTGCTTGAAAGGTAGTGTAAGTATCCGTGTTGAAAATATTCGACCATCGGGCTTCAATGTCCAAACGATGCCGCTCGATAGTAAACCTATACAGGATGTCGGCAAAGAAGTTGTCGTTGTTTCTATGCCTGTAAAACTCTGTGGTAAGCCCCACATAGTGACCGCTCAACGGGAAAATGTGGAAGTCAAAGAAATGCCTTAGCATTCGTACATTGCTTCCCCGTGTTTCAGCAATGTAAGTTTGCATATTGGTAAGGTTGGCCCGGTACTCGGTTCTGAGCCATTCTGTGATGCGGGTATTCATTTGGGGTACTACGCTGATAAACCGATTGGAAGTTTCGAACAATTGCTCATTGAAAAGCGATTGGCGGCGAATAAAATTGTAGCTTATGCGCAGCGAAATGGTAGTACCCAAAGGTCTTATCAACTTGCTGGATTGTCCGCTTAGATTATGGGTAAAACCGGTATTGGGTATTTCCAACGCCTCTACAATAGAAGTTCCATCCCTGCGGGTAAGGTTGCTGTACAAGAGGCTATGGGTGCTTCTGCTAAAAATATAGCTCAGCGAATTGAAAAATGATTCAATCGGGTTGCGGTAGCTGATAAATGCTGAGAAGTTCTGGCTTTGGGTTTCTGGAATCGGTGCTGCATTTTGTTGCAAGTTTCTATGGTTTGTCAAAATGTATCCGTAATGTATCCCATCCATATCCCCTAAGCGGGTTGTTAACGACACGGAGCCTCTTACGCGCCAAAACCCCGATATTTGGTAATCGGCCGAGAATCTGGGGTCGAATAGCAGCCGGTTTAAACTTTGGCCTTGTTGTAACGCTATGTCCTCCAACTTCAGTTGTTGCCAGCTCAAGGGAAGATTTGCCGTAAGGCTCAGATTGCCTCTTCGGTGGATTAGTTCGGTATCTAAATAGGCTCTGCTCTGCCGTCCTACGAGTTGATTTCCAAATGATCTAGGGGCTTGAAACCAATTTTCTGCATTATAATGATACAGGTTGCTTTCGAGATTCTGGCGGCGGAAGGAAAACCCCAATCTTGGACCAATGCTTAGCCCCCTCCAACTGAATGTGAAACCAGCCGAATGGTCCACAAATATGCGCCGCAAATCGGTATTTTGCCTGAGTATTGCTATAGCATCACCTCCGGCAAGTACTTGTTCAAAACGCCCCGGACTTACAACCAGTTGCTGTGGGCTGTGATCTATTGATATAAATGAATTAAACTGCACCAAATGTGGCCCTACTTGATTGATAGACCGCAGCTCGTTAGAAATATTGCGAAACGGATTATTCACTTTTTGACTGATGCCATGATTGTTTATGTTCAGCATTCCGCTGCTGCTATCCCAGCGCCGGTTGAACCTTAGAATGTTGTTAAGGAAATTTTCGGGCACATTGCGTTTTAGGGTAATCTCGCCTTGTAAATAACTATCATTCACACGGTTTTCCAGCGATTCAGCAAAATGCAGAGTATCGGCAGGCGAATAGAGTGTGCGATGGGCTAATCCTCTTTGGCGTTGGTTGTCGGAGATATAATGGATATTGGCTCTGAGTTGCAACTCGTTGTCTAAGCGTAGCAGGGCATTGCTGTTGAGAAGGTGTATATTGTTGTCGAGAAACCGTTCGGTGTTGAAATCCGGTGGAGTAAGAGATTGCAAACCCAATAATTCAGGGTTATCGCGGGGGCGTTCTTGGCGATTTCGCAAGCCATCGAAGGTTAATGCCCTAAGCTGGTTGGCAGCGTCGCGGCCTGCATTGTTTGCCTGATAGGCATTTACCACCTGAAAACGGTCGGTAAAGGTCATGGGGGTAATATTAGCATCCCAAAGCAGGGGGCCGTGCCCAGCTCCCAATTTTGCAGTGCCGGTGGTGGTAACCTCTCTTTTGAGTCTCAGGTTGAGGGCAGCCTGATAGGATGGAACACGCTTCTCTAAGATGCGCACCGGCTGGTGGTTTTCTAAAATTTCTACGGTTGCCACAGCACGGTGAGGCAGGTTGTTGCTCACCATAGTGTAGCGACCGCCCATCAGGTCGAGCCCCTCCACATAGAATCGGATAATGGGCATACCTTGATAAAGAATGCGCCCCGAAGGTTCCACCTCAAGCCCTGGCATGGCCCGCAACACATCGGCTATGGAGCGGTGCTGCTCTTGTGCAAACGCACTTACAAGCAGGCTTATGGTGTCGCCCCGTTGCACCACCGACGGTGCCCTTACGGTAAGCCCTTCCAAATCGGTGGCTTCCCACATCATTTCAAAGGTGAGTGTTTGCGCTATATTGGCAATTCGTTTTCGTATATTCCTATGGTTGATACTTGTGGCTTCGATATCCAAGCTGTCGCTGCCAAGGTTTACTGTGGTGCGCCAGAATCCCTGCTGGTTGCTCACAGCAAATGCCACAAGCACTCTACTATTGGGCGGATACACCAAAATATTTACATTGGGCAATGCCACACCCTGGGTGTTCACAACCCTGCCTTCGATACTCACTTGGCCCTGAAGAACATGGAGCGGAAGTATTAAAAATACCAAAAGTCCTACAAGTTTCATACGCTTTCCCCTTAATTTAAAAAAACACAAATGGACTATTCTGCCCTAAGCATTATTGGGTTGTTCATGCGGCGCAGGTTTTCTTCAATGCGTTTCGTATCTCTGTGAAAACTTTCATGCAGTGGTCTATTGGACGATAGAATGATGTTTATGGCATTACGCCTAAACTTTGCCTCGGCTTCTATGAATTGCGCTTTTGTGGTTCCTATGGCCGATGATTTTCTTCGCATATAAATAGTTTCGGTTGATGGAGAAATGCTCTCTATCTCGAATACAAAGTGTTTTCTGGTATCTTGGATTTTTAAAATAAGACCCGGCAAGCCTGAGAATTTATACGGGCCATCGCCATGGGGGATTTCGTGTGTAAACCAAGCCTCCCATTCTCTACCTCCGAATTGCGTGGTAGCCTTTTGCACGCTATACCCTAAAATCTCGCCGGTTTCTTCGGTTAATTCCCATTGAATTTTATCTTTGGGAATCGTATAAACGAAACTATCCAGAAAAACCCTGTCGAATGTGGTTATTTGTTGATTGAGAAAGTTTTTATTTATGTGAAATAAGTGTGCAGCTCTCGGCGGATTACGCTGTATAAATTCTTGGATAGTTATATTTGGGTTTACCCTTGAAACGGAAGCGTGATAATAGAATTTATAAGATTTAAAAATGCTGTGATGCATACCTAATAAAAGTACAAATCTTTCTTCTCTTATGTGGTATGGGTTTAGCGAATCTTCCTGCCACTCCAATGTGTAAATAGCTTTTAGTTTTGCAGGTTCCATAGCAGACCCTTGACCGAATGCTGTAAAACTTTGTAGAAAAAAAATGGCAAAAAAGGCATAATGTAAAATGCTGGTTATCGGCGATTTGATGGTTCTCATAGTATATATTCAATTAAAATTGGATGAGTGAAAAAGAAGCATGTTTATGCTAAATGATTTTAAAAATAACAATTAAAGTATATTGCAGACCTTTACTTTAGAAGAAAATATATCAGCAAACTAACCCTAATTGTATTACTTTTTTAGCCGGGAGAACGCCCGCAAAAAGTAAAAATATACTTTATGCGGGCATTCAATTAACTATTTAACAGCCATAAAATCGCATCCAAAACGCAAGCTCTTCAAGCTGTGCAGAACGAACCTCAGAATCATTTTCTCCAGTACCACAAATTGTAGCAATAAATCCACCACTCGGTCCACATTTTGCTTGTACAGTAATGCAAGTCCCTTGGTTTTTACCGTGGTCAATACCGTCTGCCACAGCAAGTCCAACAGACATTGCTGCCACAAAAATTATGCTAAGAATTTTCCTTTTCATCCGTAAATAATT
>DMJL01000148.1 GCA_003451785.1 Bacteroidales bacterium | reverse complement strand
AATGGGTACTCTTGAGGTATTCCTGCAGGGCTTGTAACCCTAATAACCCCTCTTATGGTTCGCTCCCCAGTTCCACTGGCCGGCATACGAAGTCTTCCAACGCCTCCCTCAGTAGGTATGGCTTGCCCATTCACAATAATGGTAGGCTCTTGCCGTGAGTCGAAGGCCGCCACAAATATATCTGCCTCATAGGCATCGCCAGCAAGTACTATTTGGCTTCGAGGAACAACTCGTGCCGCAATCTGATCGAAGGTGAAATCTCCTGCAGTGATTAATCCGTACAGAATGCTTATTACCTCAAACTCTGCGTTTCTTACTTCAGTAATCAATCGAGTGAGATTGGTTGCTACTGCTATGGGAATTATGCGGTCAAACATATACTGCTGCCAACTAATCTCTGTAGCTGTTTGTGGTAAGTAAAATGGACCTTCCAAGTTTAATCCAATAGTAACAACATCCTGAAGGTTGTGGCTCGATACTAATTCAAACAATCTTTGGCGGTAGGCTTCCACTTTTTGACGAAGAATGTAAGCACGCGTACCAGCTCCTCCTACAATAAGTGGATTCTGATTGTTTTCGGTAAGCCAAAACCGCGACGACCCACTATATCTGTCCTTATTTTGAAGGTCAATGAGATTTAGTGTGTCAGCCATTTCTACAGGAATATTGTCAACCACAGAAATCATTTCCGATCTAAGTTGGTTGATATCTGCAATGAGCTGTGCCGAAATTTCTCTAACTTCCTGCGCTTGACTAAAATATGGCTGCACCTTCTGCGGACTTATCAATTCTTGCTGGATAAACTGTTGCATCACTGCCTCAATTTTCTGGTTCAGATTCACATTGGTAGTGCTTATCCCTTCATCAATCAAAGGAAAAGAGTCCAACACCTGCCTTGAGACATTGAGAGCCATTAATGAAAGGAAGATCAGGTACATAAGCCCTATCAGCTTTTGCCTTGGGGTTTGTTTTCCACCTGCCATCGTATATCAATTAAATTTTTGTTTAGTATTCAAAATTGTTTGTCTCAATCTACCTATTTACATTGAAATTCATAGCAGAGAGCATATTCCCATATATGTTGTTGAGTGCTTTGATATTGCTGTTGAGCTTCTCAACTTCTTGCTTATACTGTCGTGTAGAATCAAACGATTCGTTTAAGCTATTCACTAGCGCGCTGGTTGTGGAATGAAGTTTCTCGGAGGATGCAGCCTGATTGTTTGCAGCCATAGACTGAAGCTCATAAGCAGCATTCAACGCCATAAGATTGTTGGCCGACCTTTGCAGCTGATCGCTGTATTGATTGCTTTTGGATGCACTCGACTCCAAAGCATCAACAACTTGCGTGAGTATATCAGAATGTTTGCGGTAATTCTCAGCCAGATTTTGCGACGATGCAGCAACATTGCGCATATTGCTATTGTACTGCGATGAGATGTCTAAATTTTCTCTGGCAACCACAGCAGATTGTGCCATTGTATCGGCAAATTGCGTTACGGATGTGGTGGCGTTTTTTAGGCTCGATGAGTATTCTCTAGCCAATGTAAGATCGTGCTTCAAAAACTCAGAAGTGTTTTTGTAGGCATTACTAAGCTCTACTACCGATCTGGATGCATTCTCCACATTGTTGATAAATGTATTGGTTGCTATTGTTGCCCCCGAAATGTCGGCCATCTTCGATACATTGTTACTAAGGTTGTGCAGCCCGGAGCTAAGTTTATTGATAAGGTCGGGACCAATATTGGCATCGTCGAGCAGCTTGTCGAGGGTGCTGGAAATAGTAATGTTGCCCGCTGCTAAACTTACTTGCCGATCAGTGCGCATAACACCAGTGCCTTCCATGCCGGCCAACTCGGGATAAACCAAACTCCAATCAGGCTCCTCGTGCAAAGGCTCGAAACCGGAGAAGAAAAACACCAATACCTCTACACCCATTCCAATTATCAACATCAAATCGGCAAAAGGCCAATGTTGTATTTTAAAAAGTGCTCCCAAAATCACCAATGATGCTCCCCAACCGTAAAGTCTCGACATTATGACTTTCCATGTTCTGGTTTTTACAAATTTCATAATTCAAAATTTAACTGTGTTACGCTTAACCGAATTGTTGAAAATATTTAAAACTAAAGATTTCTACCTGTAAACATGTGACCCACTCCTGCGGCGATCCATAACATCGCGTCCTGGGAATGTCTGAATGCTTCTGAAACCAATAAATGATTTGGCGGTGTCTTGGTATTCAAATTCGCGGGTGCCCACTTGAAGGAAGAATCCAATGTCTTTCCATGAGCCTCCTCTTACCACCTTGCGCCTTAATGATGGCGGGTCGCCTGGTTGTACCTCGCGCTGGAAATCGGGGTTCATGTCCGACCCAAAGAAGTAGAATGATTCGTCGAAGGCATTGCGAGTCCATTCGGCCACATTGCCCGCCATATCATAAAGACCAAAATCGTTTGGTGGGAAGCGACCAACTATCACAGTTTGGTATCCACCATCGGCTACATAATCGCCTCTCATAGGCTTGAAGTTGGCAAGAAAGCATCCATTCTGGTTGCGGATATATGGGCCACCCCAAGGGAATGGACTAAGCTCCAGACCGCCACGGGCTGCATACTCCCATTGTGCTTCCGAAGGCAACGAGAAATTTAAAGCAAACGGCATGCCTTGGGCAGCGCGGTAGCTGTTGAGAAGGTGCGTACGCCAAACATTAAACGCCCTAGCTTGAAGCCAGTTGACCCCCACAACCGGGTAATGATCGTAGGTAGGATGCCAAAAATAGTATTGGGTCATTGGCTCGTTGTAGGCATAGGTGAAATCGTGAATCCATGCCAAAGTATCAGGATACACAGGGGTGGTGCGCTCTATTACAAATTCCGATCTTGGCGTGTCGCGTTCCCCCCGCCTGGCAGCTCTGGTAAGGTCTATGAGAAAGTATCTGTAAATGAGCTTGCGCGAATCTATCTCTCTGCGTCTGAAGAAACGCTCGTTCTCTGGTAAGTACAACTCCTCCAGAGTTTCCCTTTCCTCCAAGCCATCCCAGCGAATAGCTCTACGCCAATTGAGCACAGGAGGGTCAATCACATTGCCATCCTGATCCTCTTCAATTAAAAATTCAGGGTCAATAGTAGCCAAAAGTGTTCGGGCAAGAGAGTCTCGTACCCAATATACAAATTGCCTGTATTGATTATTCGTGATTTCTGTCTCATCCATGTAAAAGGCTGGGATGGAAATCCTGCGCGAAACGGCAGCATGCGAATAGGCAATGTCTTGGTCGGATGCACCCATTACAAAACTCCCCATAGGAATAAATACCATTCCCGGAGGATCGGCATAAAAGGCATCGGGTCTATCGAGAACTCCCGTAATATGTCCGCGCCCCGATCTTTCGCAAGCCGAAAAAAGGATAGCCAGGAATACCAGCAAAATCAGTTTATTCATCGTCCTGTGGTTTAATTGCCTACAATTATAGTTAACTTTTATCTCTTCGCGTAGCACTTGTGTGCAAATATGCGCAAAATTTGGGAATTATTACAAGAATCTTATATTCCTTTGTACTTCCCTTGGCCTATCCAAACGGAGATCCAAACGATATTGTACCATTACCTCGTGGCTCCCTTTGCTTCGCGATGCTCTGCCAATGGCAGAAGTGGTAATGTCGTAAGAATATCCCAACCTTAACTGACCCATGTTGAAGCCCAAAAAGAGCACAACTGCATCTTGAAGTCTGTAACTAACGCCAGCCCTCACTCTATTATTGTATTCAATTGTAGTATTTATGTCGAACTGCAATGAATGAAAGTCCGTTTTTACGAGCATTGACGGTGTTATCTCCATATTTGGCAAAATAGCAAGCGTCATTGGGTTGCCCAAGGTTAGGTATGCGTGCCTTCTGAGTTGACCCATATTGTTGAAACCTCTCGTTTGCATAATTTGTGATAACGATAGTCCAATCCATCGTTGGTTTGCTCCAAGGTAGAATGCCCCCACAGCAAAATCGGCAAAAATTTGGGATTCTCCTTGAGCTGTATTAAGCAAAGGGTCGTTGGGATTAATGGGCGTAAGGCTTGCAAAATCAATGGTTTTATCAAGAAAACCAACCTGAAAGCCTAAGCCAATCCTGCCTCCAAATCTTGAAATGTGGTATGAATATCCAAGTTGTAGTCCTACATTCCTTTCAAAGCCCAAATTGTCCTGAAGCATTCCCACCGAAGCACCTCCTGCAAGAAAAGGAACCGGCATATTGGCTGTTAGCATATAGGATTGAGGTCCAATTCTGTTGTCGGATTCATCGCGCAAGCCCTGCCATTGTTGCCTGGCAACCCCCATAACATCCAATGCACCGCGCAATCCTGCATATCCGGGGTTGATAGCCATGTGATTAAACATAATGTGGCTCACCTGAACTTGCTGTTGTGCAGTTGCGGATAAACTGATTAAAAAGTAAAATGCAACGAGAAAAATTAGTCTTTTTGAGTGCATAAACAGGCTAAACTCTTGCAAATGTTTTCTAACACAAAATTATTCGATAAAATGAAACCCTCTGGCAAAATCTCCTTGGGAATGCAACTTTGATAAAACCACAAGGGGGCCGAAGCTTCTAATCATTTTTGGGCACAATAGGTTTTACCCTACCTGTTTAAAAAAAATGGTTAAGCGCAAACTGTTTTTAAAAGCATAATCAGTCAACCCATTTATTTTATCCCAAAATAGTTGCTGGTGATTTGCTCACCTGCAATCGCAAACTTGGATTAAACCTTGTTTGCTGATTGTTTCCACCCTCAAATCATAGGGCAATTACCACTACAAGAACGAAAGAAAGTGCAACTTGTTTTATCCCAAAACACTTTGCTTGAATTGTTTTTGAATTCTTGCAGATTTTAGCTCCCTTCGCCTACCGTAATTTTTAAAAAACACCAACAGCTATTGGCTAAATAAATCTCCTATACACTTGCAGCCATTTGTTGGGGACTTCATCTTGGCAAGCTG
>DMJL01000210.1 GCA_003451785.1 Bacteroidales bacterium | reverse complement strand
TTCAGAAAAAAAGAAAAAGAATTTGAAAATATCCTAAAAATGGGTCGCACCCAGCTTCAGGATGCCGTTCCTATGACCTTAGGGCAAGCATTTGGAGCCTATGCTGCAACCTTGGATGAGGAAATAGAGCGACTCCATGAAAATGCCAAACTTTTCCTTGAAGTAAATATGGGCGGAACAGCCATAGGCACAGGCATAAATGCAGAGCCGGAGTATTCCGAAAAGGTAATTCTACATCTTAAGAAGATAACCGGTTTGGATGTTAAATTGGCATTAAACCTTGTTGAAGCCACGCAGGATACCGGTGCATTCGTAATGTACTCATCAGCAGTTAAAAGGTTGGCAGTGAAACTATCCAAAATTTGCAACGACCTTCGCCTTATGTCTTCAGGACCGCGGGCTGGTCTTGGAGAGATAAACCTACCTCCAATGCAGCCCGGTTCGTCCATTATGCCCGGAAAGGTAAATCCGGTAATTCCAGAAGTGGTAAACCAAATAGCATACAAAGTGATTGGCAACGACCTTACGGTAACTCTTGCCGCCGAAGCCGGACAGTTGGAACTCAATGTAATGGAGCCCATCATAGTGCAAAGCCTCTTCCAGAGTATCGAAATGCTCAAAAATGGAATGACTACATTGTTGCATCGCTGTATTTCTGATATTACAGCCAACGAAGAACATTGCAGACAAACTGTGCTAAACAGCATTGGCTTGGTTACGGCATTGAACCCCTTTCTGGGATACGAGGTATCTACCCAGGTGGCAAAAGAGGCACTCGAAACAAAGAAAGGAGTTTACGACCTAGTGCTTGAAAAAGGACTGCTTACCAAAGAACAGCTCAACGAAATACTGCTGCCCGAAAATATGATAAAGCCTGTAAAATTAAATATTAGCACCAAACTCTAACCTTCATTCGTCTTCTATGATAGATTCATGCTTGCCTGCGCCTTTCTTATTCAATGATCTGAAGCACCATTTGGGAAACATTAGAAGTTTGGCATGTAATAGCCAAATTTCTAAAGATTATGGACTTCGAGAACTTTCTGAGAGATTACAAATCATTGGATCGTGTGCTACCGATATTTATACGGGCATCCTTTCTCCATCTGATATTGGTTCGGAAATAGCTAATATTCTCATAAATGCCGATGCATTCACAAGGGAGAAATATCTTATTTGGATAAACAAGGAGAATAGAGCATGGAAAAAAATAACTATTTCTGACGGATCAGAATGGACTTTGCTCCCCAGCAAAAGTCTTACGCATTATATACATATACATCCAGGCCGCGCTTCATCGCTGCGGCTCAGGGTTAAAGGAAATATTTTGAAGTGTACAATGCTGTATCTTTTATTTATAAATATGCCAAACTACAAGTTGATGTTTAAGGGAAATTTTATTGAAACGATAAATTTCCTCCGAAAACATTACTTAGACCTATCGCCCATATTGCCCGGGCAAATAGATACCATAAAAGAACTCATTGCCCTGATACAATCTGCAGATGCTAATGCACAACCCATAATCCCCCATTTAGCAAAATGATGTACAGAGACTTGGAAGTTGGATACCCAAAACATTTATCCGGGTCTTATATCGCATGTTTCATTTGATTCTACTCTAATAATTTGTGGATGGGTTTGCTCTTCAAAAATGTGTTTTGATTGTGCTTTGCGTTGTAAGGATATGAAAACCAGAAAACCCATGTTTTGCTTTTTAAACCATTCACATTAGATGGTAGTTAGCAAAAGCAAAACCTTACCAAAGGCATTCCCTGAAAGCAAAAGCCCGAAAGGCTTATAAACCGATCGGGCTTTTAGAATATGTGTTGCTTTATTGATTCAAATTACCTTGTCATTCCGCCGCATACAGGCAATACTTGCCCGGTGATGTATTGAGAAAGGTCAGATCCCAAGAAGATACATACATTGGCTACATCGTCGGCTACACCTGCACGCCTAAGAGGGATTTTTTCCGCCCAAGATTTTTTGACATCTTCGGGCAAACCTGCAGTCATTTCGGTTTCTATAAAGCCGGGTGCTAAAGCATTACAACGGATATTGCGCGGCCCCAACTCTTGGGCTACCGACTTGGTGAATCCAATCATTCCGGCTTTGGATGCTGCATAATTGGCTTGCCCGGCATTTCCACCCATTCCTACCACAGAGCTCATGTTGATGATACTTCCACTGCGCTGCTTGAGCATATACTTTTGCACAGCTTTTGTAAGGTTGAAAACCGATTTTAGGTTTACTTGGATTACCATATCCCATTGCTCTTCGGTCATTCGCATAAGCAAGGTATCTCTGGTAATGCCGGCATTATTAACCAAAATATCTATTCTGCCAAAATTTTCTACCACATTGTCGGCAAGTTGTTCGCTTGCGGCCAGGTTTCCAGCATCCGAAGCAAAGCCTTTTGCTTTCACTCCATAGCTTGCCAATTCATTTTCCAACATTGCAGCAGAATCGTCGTATCGGAGATCAGAAAAGGCAACATTGGCACCCTGCTTGGCAAAAGCCACAGCTATTGCCTTGCCTATTCCGCGCGCGCCACCGGTAATCAGGGCGGTTTTTCCTTCAAGTAGTCTCATAGCAAATAATTTAGAGTTTTCAATTTTAAAAAAAACCGGAGCTATATCCATTTCAAGAGTGGCAAATCCTGACGATTGGCCAAAAACTTGCTTTTGAGGAACACCCGGAATGAATAGCTAAAGATACCGGCATTTTTGGTAACTACCGAACAGCGGTAAGTTGCGTGATAACCGTTGCTTTTATCATTAATTTTCTCCATTTCGTAAACAGAAACAGTTTCGTTTTCGTCTTCGATGGACTGCTTTATAAAGACCACCTCTACGCCAATTTCGTCTTTATTGAAACCTGTAATATCCAAAACGATTTCTGCATAGAACTCATCGCCAAGTTTCAACGAATTGTCGGATGCATTTATAGAGTTGATGCTATCTACTTCAATGGCTTTCCACGCTTTTGTGCATTTGGCTTTCCAACGGGTTTTTTCAGTGGCGTTTGCAAAATTGTTCTCCTGATAGAATTCTGAGCTTTCGAACAACTTATTGTAATAACGCTCAAAATAATCGTCCAACATCCGCTTGTTGGTATAATGGGGAGCAACCTGTGCAAGATTGTTTTTGATCCACCTTACCCATTCCGGGGAGTAGCCTTGTGCATTGCGCTCATAGAACATAGGAATAATTTCGTGCTCCAGTGTGCTATAAAGTGTTTCGGCATCCAACTCGTCTTGCAATTGATTATTATCGTAGGTGCTTTCTTCTTTGATAGCCCAGCCGGTTTCCTTGCGGTAGCCTTCGGCCCACCAACCATCGAGAACACTGAAGTTGAGCACCCCGTTTAGAACTGCTTTCATTCCACTTGTGCCACTTGCTTCCAAAGGTCGTGTCGGAGTATTGAGCCAAACATCTACACCCCGTGTAAGTGCAGCACCCAACTCCATCTCATAATCTTCGAGAAAGATTACTTTGCCCATAAACTCGGGGCGACGCGAAACTTCAATTATAAACCTGATAAGCTCCTGTCCACCTTTGTCGGCAGGATGTGCCTTGCCTGCATAAATAAACTGAACAGGCATTTTGGAATTATTCACAATGCGCGACAATCTTTCAATATCGTTGAAAAGCAGGTGGGCGCGTTTGTAGGTTGCAAACCTTCTGGCAAATCCAATAGTGAGCACATTGCTATCGATACCCTCTATCGCCTGATAAATTTTCTTGGGGTTCTCTTGACGACGCGATAGATTCTTGAGAATCCTTTCTTTAATATAGTCAACCAAAATTTTTCTTTGGTTGTTTCTGATATTCCAGATCTTCTCATCGCTAACCTGATGGATTTTCTCCCAAACCGATGCATCTGCAACATTTTTTATAAAATCCTTGCCAAATGTTTGGTCATACAATTGCTGCCATTCTTTGTCGGTCCAGGTTCCGTAATGAACGCCATTGGTAACATATCCGATATGAAGTTCTTCAGGGAAAAATCCGGGATACATATCTTTGAACATATCGCGAGATACTTTGCCATGCAATCTACTCACCCCATTTACTTCTTGCGATAGCTTGGTAGCAAGCACACTCATGGAGTATGCCTCATGGGGATCGGAAGCATTTATTTTGCCAAGGCTCATAAAAGTCTCCCACGAAACACCAAGACGGTCGGCGTAATGGGGCATGTAGGTTCGTAGGTAATCTTCGCTGAAGTGGTCGTGCCCGGCCGGCACTGGTGTGTGTGTAGTAAAAAGACTGCTGGC
>DMJL01000173.1:1122-3224 GCA_003451785.1 Bacteroidales bacterium | reverse complement strand
ATCGTTGGTAGGTTCGTCGAGCAACAACACATTGGCTTCGCTTTTGAGTGTCATGGCCAAGTGCAACCTATTGCGCTCGCCACCCGAAAGCACACCGCACTTCTTGGTTTGGTCGGCACCGCTGAAGTTGAATCTGGCAATGTATGCGCGGCTGTTCATCTGGCGACCCGAAAGGTTGATAAGTTCATTTCCACCGGTAACAACTTCCCAAACACTCTTCTCGGGATCTATATCGGCATGGGCTTGATCTACATATCCGATTTTTACCGTTTCGCCCAAACTGATTGAGCCACCATCGGGTGGTACTTGTCCCATCAGCATTCTGAAGAGGGTTGTCTTACCGGCACCATTGGGACCTATAATGCCCACAATACCTGCCGGTGGCAGGGCAAAATCGAGATTATCAAACAATAGCTTGTCGCCAAACGATTTGCTGATACTATTCACTTCAATCACCTTATTGCCAAGCCTTGGCCCATTGGGAATAAAAATTTCTAACCTTTCTTCTTTTTGTTTAACATCTTCGTTGAGCATTCGATCGTAAGCATTAAGCCTGGCTTTTGCTTTAGCATGTCGGCCTTTGGGACTCATTCTCACCCACTCCAGCTCTCGTTCGAGGGTCTTGCGCCGTTTACTTTCAGATTTTTCTTCCATCTCCAATCTTTTTGCCTTCTGCTCCAACCATGATGTGTAATTGCCTTTCCATGGAATACCCTCTCCCCTATCCAACTCCAAAATCCAACCGGCCACATTATCTAAGAAATAACGGTCGTGGGTAATGGCAATCACAGTTCCTTTGTACTGTTGCAGGTGCATTTCGAGCCATTCTACACTCTCTGCATCGAGGTGGTTGGTAGGCTCGTCCAAAAGTAAAATCTCAGGCTCCTGCAACAGCAGCCTACACAAGGCAACACGGCGTTTCTCACCACCGCTGAGGTTTAGCACAGGCGTGTCGGGATCGGGGCAGCGAAGTGCATCCATGGCCCTTTCCAAGCGGCTATCCAAATCCCAACCGTTGTATTGCTCTATGAGATCAGAAAGTTCACCTTGTCTAGTTATCAGATTGTTCATCTCCTCGTCCGACATTGGCTCTGCAAATTTCTGATTTACTTCTTCATACTCCTTGAGAACATTCACAAGCTCCTGAACGCCCTCCTCCACAATCTGCTTCACGGTCTTAGTGTTGTCGAGTTGCGGATCTTGAGGTAGGTATCCAACAGCATATCCGGGCGAAAAAACTACCTCGCCCTGAAAACTCTTATCCTCTCCTGCAATGATTCGCAAAAGTGTGGATTTACCAGAACCGTTTAATCCGATGATACCAATCTTGGCTCCGTAAAAAAACGACAAATAAATATCCTTTAATACTTGCTTATTGTTTGGCGGAAAAACTTTGCTCACGCCAACCATCGAAAAAATTACTTTCTTATCGTCGCTCATAAAATATTGAATTGTTTAGCTGCAAATTTCGCAATATTTAGGGCAATATTCCATAATTGTTAAAATATGCTATCAAATGCACTCAGCACCACACCAAACTATATAAAACCTTGTAACTTTGTTTGCATAAGCACGGCTTTTTTCACATAATTGCCTTGTAGTATTTTGCAGAATTATCTAAGCATTTGTAATGCTCACAATGCATTACTACTATTTTGCTTGATGGTAAATGTAGAATATTTACATACGCAACTGGTGGATATTTTTACATGGCTAATGACAATTTAATAAGTTTTCATTCTGTGTGGAAGGCAATTATTGAAAATGCTTTTTTTAATAATGAATAATTTAGAAGTGGTGCATCATGAAGCTCTAACTATTGCGCTGCACTGGTGGTTTTCAAAGTAATTATTGAAAATAGCGAATACATGCCATAACGGCGTAACGATAGCGTAATGATAGGTATATTTTAAAAAATAGGATATGAAGTTAAAGGTTGCTGACATTAAAAATTTTATCAAAAAGGTTGATTTGTTTCGCGATTTGACCGACGAGGAGCTTGGATTTTTCAGCAAGGAGATGGTTTATAAGGAATACAGCCATAACGAAATGCTTTTTTCTGAGAACGAGGTTGGCGAAAATCAACTTTTCTTGATTTATGA
>DMJL01000173.1:0-746 GCA_003451785.1 Bacteroidales bacterium | reverse complement strand
TATTTTGGAAAACACGATTTCTTGGGAGAGGGTACGCTCATTTCTGATTCGCCCCACAGCACCAATGCCAGAGCCATGAAGCCTACCACCGTATTGTGCCTTGGCGCACAAAAAATGAAAGCTCTTTCTATAATCCATCCCCAAATTGCCTTAAAGGTATTTATGCGGGTGGCCCGCACTATCACCAGACGAATGCGCCAATCCAATATCCGATTAGTAAATGTTTCGGCACAATATGAATCGGGCAGAACCCGCCGAGAGTACGATTTGCTTGGCGAAAGAGATGTTTCGCACGAAGCATATTATGGCATACAAACATTGCGGGCATTAGAAAATTTCAATATAAGCGGAGTTACCCTAAGTTTCTTTCCCCTACTGATAGAAGCCCTTGCCATGGTAAAAATGGCATCGGCGCGAACCAATCATGAGTTAAAGCTGCTTCCCACCCCAATTACCAATGCGATAGTGAGGGCATGCCATGAAATAATAAATGGCAATCTACACCAGCATTTTGTAGTAGATATGATACAAGGTGGCGCAGGTACTTCCACCAATATGAATGCCAATGAAGTGATTGCCAATAGGGCATTGGAGCTTTTGGGACGCGAACGGGGCGAATATAAGTATTGCCATCCCAACAACCATGTAAACCTTTCGCAATCAACCAACGATGTGTATCCCACTGCTATAAAACTTGCATTGATTTTTAGCAACTACAAACTGGTTGAAGTTCTCAAGAATCTCAT
>DMJL01000122.1 GCA_003451785.1 Bacteroidales bacterium | reverse complement strand
ATCAATTGTTTCAGGTTGTATTTTAATCCTGCACCCCAAAGTGAGCCAGTGTGATTTTCAAATGTTACTTCGGGCAAAAATCTTCCAAAAACTTCAAAACCACCGGGAAGACCTATTCCGGCTCTTACCATCGGCATAGGCACAGCAGGGGTTTCGAACCCGTTGGGCGAGGCAAACTCAAGTATAGTTACAGGTTGATTTGCGGGTGGAGCATTTCGGGTGAAATGCAATGCTGGGCGGGTATTCATTTGCCCAAAAATGGTTGGAGCCATATGCTGCGCCTGATTGCGCAATTGAAGGTTCTCGAAAGCCAAGTTTCTCATATCAAACATCCTATCGGCCTCCGGAATCAGCGAACCACTCACCGAGAAGGTAACATTGAACCCCAAGGTGCGATGAACCCTACCAGTATTGAACCAGCCCGAATTCAATGAAGAGCCAATGCCATGCCCCAAAGGTTTTAAGTATGCCCCGGCAAGTAGTCTTGCATCGTTAACACCACCTTGTAGAAAATCGGTAACCGCCTGCTGGGCGTACATTCTTGGCATCCATATGTTAAGAGCCAAAACTGCCATAAAAGCTAATAATGTGAATCTTTTCATAGTTTTGTGGTTTTAGTTAAATAAGAGACTTCTAGAAATTCTACCAAAGCACCTTTTAATTAAAAATGGTTCTGCTTGCGCAAATTAACCAAGATCCTTATAACACTTTTAAAAAGCAGCGTTTGCAATTCGCAATAAATGCTATCAGTTTTCCATGGTTGGATTTCAATCGATCCTTAAAGCATACATCGAAAATCTTCTAACTTACCTTGGTAACATAAGTAGTATTTCAAAATTAATCGATATTGGGTACAAATCAGCATTTCAACAAAAAAACATCGCAGTAAATGTAAATGGGCGGCACCTTTATGGTTTTTACCTACTATTCAGCATAATTATTTATTTGTGTTTTTTGAAAATTTATGCAAGTTACTACTTTTTATTAATACACACAAATTAAAATACGACCACGCTATAAATTACTACTAAAAATTTGCATCAAATACATTCGCCACAACATGATTGGTTGAATGAAGCTCCCAAGAAGTCATTAGGTTTAAATTCAATGCGTTTTCAAAAATTCCCGTAAATGCAATCCTTACACAAATTGTTTAAAAAGGTATTTTCATGGATTTTCCTGCTCAGCAATATTATGCACTCATAACCTTATAGGCAATGCTATCTTACCTAAAATGCACTCCTTAATCCGCTTACTAATGCTTACCTTTGCAGCCTAAAACAGAAAAATCAGGCAACTATGCTAAGAACACATACATGTGGCGAATTGCGCATTGGCGATACAGGTAAGGATGTAATTCTGGCGGGCTGGCTTCAACGCTCGCGCGACTTAGGCGGAATGACTTTTATCGATCTCAGAGACAGATTTGGTATCACCCAGTTGGCTTTCAATATGGAAACGGATGCCACACTCTGCGGCAAAGCCCGTGAATTGGGAAGGGAGTTTGTTTTGCAAGTAACCGGTCAAGTTGTAGAGCGCAGCAATAAGAATCCAAAGATGGAAACCGGGGATGTTGAAATTTTGGTAACCGATCTCAGGGTGCTCAATACTTCAGAGGTTCCGCCTTTTACTATTGAAGAAAACACCGATGGCGGCGATGAGCTACGGATGAAATATCGCTACTTGGATATTCGCCGCAATGCAGTGCGTCGCAATCTCGAGCTAAGGCATAAACTGGCATTTGAAACCCGACGATACCTGAGCGACAACCTTTTTCTGGAAGTTGAGACACCGGTATTAATCAAATCCACACCCGAAGGTGCACGAGATTTTTTGGTGCCTTCTCGCATTCATGCTGGGCAGTTTTATGCTTTGCCCCAGTCGCCTCAAACATTCAAGCAATTGCTGATGGTTGGAGGGTTAGACAGATATTTTCAGATTGTTAAATGCTTTAGGGATGAGGATTTACGCGCCGACCGCCAGCCGGAGTTTACACAGATAGACTGCGAAATGTCATTTGTAAACCGCGAAGATATTTTATCAACCTTCGAGGGGTTGGCAAGGTATCTATTTAAGACGGTAAAAGGGTTGGACATAATGCCATTTGCACGCATTACCTACGCCGATGCAATGAAATATTATGGAAGCGACAAGCCCGATACACGATTTGGGATGAAGTTCGTAGAACTACAACAAATGCTTCAAGGTGCAGGATTCCCCTTATTCGATGAAGCCCAACTGGTAGCAGGAATCAAAGTGGAAGGATGCGGCGACTATAGCCGCAAGCAGTTGGATGAGCTTACCGATTGGGTGCGTCGTCCGCAGGTTGGTGCCAAAGGCTTGGTTTATGTTAAGTTTCAGAACGATGGTGCCATCAAATCTTCGGTTGATAAGTTTTACACATCCGACCAACTGCACCAGTTGCTCGAAGCCTGCGATGCTTTGCCGGGCGATCTTTTGTTGATTATGGCCGGAGAAACCCACGCTACTCGCAAAGCATTGGGAGAGTTGCGCTTAGAAATGGGCAAGCGGCTGGGGTTAAGAAATCCCGACAAATATGCTTGCCTTTGGGTGGTTGATTTCCCCTTATTGGAATGGAATGCCGAAGCCCAACGCTTTTTTGCCATGCACCACCCATTTACATCTCCTCTGCCCGAAGATGCTCAGCTATTGGCTACCGACCCCGCAATGGTGCGAGCCAATGCTTACGATATGGTTATCAATGGTGTAGAAATTGGCGGAGGTTCCATAAGAATTTTCGATAGAGAGTTACAAGCAACCATGTTCGATGCTTTGGGATTTTCGCCCCAGGAAGCGCAAAACCAGTTTGGATTCTTACTCGATGCCTTTCGCTATGGTGCTCCTCCCCACGGTGGTATCGCATTGGGATTCGATAGGCTTTGCTCACTGTTTGGAGGCTCCGATTCGATTCGCGATTTCATTGCATTTCCAAAAAACAATGCTGCACGAGATGTAATGATCGACAGTCCATCTCCTGTAGATCAAGCGCAACTCAAGGAACTGCATTTAAAATTAGACCAAAAGCAATCCTAAATACTCGCATTACTAAAGTAAGCCAACAGCCCAAAATCCTAATTGTTCGCAAGTGGATAGAAGGGTTGTTTGAATGCTTTAATAAAATTTCTTATACGCATAATCCATTCCTGCCTTGATTTCCATCAACAACCTATCTATTCTATTTGGCGGAGTACCTCTTTTTGATGAAGTATCATTTATCATCAATCGCCGCGATCGCATTGGACTCGTAGGCAAGAACGGAGCTGGCAAGACAACGCTGATGCGCATTATCACAGGCATCATTTCGCCCGGAAGTGGCAGTGTAAGTTTACCTTCTGGGTGCACCATCGGTTTCCTACAACAAGAGATCCGATTAGTGGGACAAAAGCGGGTGATGGATGAAGCCTTGGAGGCTTTTGGTGAGCTTAAAGCATTAGAAAAGAAAATAGAAACGCTAAGCGAAAGTCTTTCTAAAATAGATCCCACAGATGCAGCCGCAAGCCTTCAACTTTCGCAGAAGTTGCATGAAGCAACCGAAAGGCATCAATTGCTTGGAGGTGCCCAACAGGAAGGCAAAGCCGAGAAAGTGCTGCTGGGACTGGGTTTTGAGAGAACGGATTTGCATAGACCCATGTCTGAATTTAGTGGCGGCTGGCAGATGCGGGTTGAGTTGGCAAAAATTCTGTTGCAGGCTCCCGACCTTCTAATGCTCGATGAGCCTACCAACCACTTAGACATCGAATCCATTCAATGGCTCGAAAATTTTCTAATAGACTATCCCGGTGCTGTAATCGTGGTATCCCACGACCGCGCATTTTTAGATAATGTAACTTCTCGCACAATAGAAATAAGCAATGGCAGAATGTATGATTACAAAGCCTGCTATTCTGACTATGAAGTGTTGAGGGAAGAACGATTGGAGCAAGAGAAGGCTATTTTTGGCAATCAACAAAAACAGATTGCCCAAATCGAACGGTTTATTACCCGGTTTAGAGCCAAGAACACCAAAGCTCGTCAGGTGCAAAGCAAGATAAAACTATTGGAAAAAATGGAGGTGATGGAAGTGGACGAGATAGATCGCAGTTCCATCCATTTTCGATTTGCAGAAGCACCACCTTCGGGCAAAGTTGCCTTAGAGGCTATGGATATCAGCAAAAGTTATGGTACAAAACAGGTGCTAAATCAGCTGAGCTTCATGGTGTCGAAGGGCGAACGCATTGCTTTTGTTGGACGCAACGGAGAGGGAAAAACTACCCTTTCGAAAATCATTACCGGATTATTGGATTATACGGGAACTCTAAAGCCAGGACACAATGTGAAGATAGGCTATTTTGCGCAGAATCAGGCAGAGTATTTAGATCCTGAAAAAACGGTGCTGCAAACTTTAGATGAAGTAGCTGTTGGCGATGTGCGGAAGCAACTTAGAGGGATATTGGGTGGATTTCTCTTTGGTGGGGATGATGTGGATAAGAAGGTAAAAGTATTATCGGGTGGCGAGAAGTCGCGACTGGCAATTGCACGGCTATTGCTCGAACCGGTAAACTTGTTGGTGTTAGACGAACCAACAAACCACTTAGATATGAGCTCCAAAGACATCCTAAAAAATGCCATTTTGCAATTTGGAGGCACAGTGATAGTGGTATCCCACGATAGGGATTTCCTTCAAGGATTGACCACTAAAGTTTTTGAATTCAGAAACAAACAAATAAAGGAATTCTTAGGCGATATATACGATTTTATCAATCAACGCAACCTTAGGTCTCTAAAGGAATTGGAAGCCGCAAACAGTGAAAACTCCAAAACACCAAATAGCGAACCCAAACAAACCAAAATGGATTGGGAGCACAAAAAAGTGAAAGAGCGCGAGCGAAAAAAGTTTCAACAATCCATTGAAAAGACCGAGTCCGAAATCACACGGCTCGAAACAGAATTGGTGAAGATGGAAAACGAGATTGCCCAAATTCATTCAATGGCTGATAACACTCCCCAAAAGGCAGAAACACTTTTTGATAAATACAGAGAAACTAAGAAACTCTTATCGGAAAAGGAAGACCTTTGGGAAAGGCTGCATAGCCAATGGGAATCGCAAGAAAATACAA
>DMJL01000072.1 GCA_003451785.1 Bacteroidales bacterium | reverse complement strand
CTTTTCAAGAGTTTGTTGTGGACCGAAAAGGTGAATTTAGAACCCTCGACACATTGACCAGATTTCTTGATGCCCGAAACCATCATTTTGAATACACCCGATTTTCCAGATACCAGAATTATTTCGGCCTTGCAACCTTTACCAAATTTCCCATCGTAAACAGGGGCAAAATCCCATTCCGAACAAAAGCAGGCAATCTTTGTATTTATACCGACATTGCAATCAAGGATGACACCATAAGAGTTTACAACTTGCATTTTGAGTCTATTGGGCTTAGCGATGAAGACCACTTGTTTGTAGAAACTATGACCAATACTATTGCCAGCGACCAACCCGAAAATATTAGCAAGCACAGTCGAAGGATTTACAACCGCATTCGCAGGGCTTTTATTTGGCGGGCAGCCCAAGCTACTAAGGTGGCTGAGCATATCGCAAAAAGTCCGCATCCTGTAATACTTGCCGGCGACTTCAATGATACTCCCATGTCGTTCGCATACCATCAAATAGCTCAAAACCTAAACGACGCTTTTAGAAGTGGCAGAGGAATGGGTAGGACTTACATGATTGCCATACCGGGATTTAGAATTGATTATATTTTCCATGATACGGCATTCAAACCTTATAATTTCAAAACCAAATCCCTACCTTACTCCGACCATTATCCAGTTAGCGTTGTTTTTCATATCCCCGATGAATAAACAGATTTTGCTTTTCATAATTGAGCTGCAGTGATTATTGCACAGCATGGAATACCAAAATATTGAACGAAATTTGATAAAAGATCTGTATTGATAAACAACTATTGCAATCATGCGTTAGCAATCTAAACCATTAACAAAATGAATACATTCAAAGAGACCCAAGAACAACACGAATTGTTTTGCAGAAATTTTGAAAACTGCCATACTGCGCAAACCTACAATGCTTTTACAATTAAACGGGCTACAAGCCTTGTTTATGGCAAACTTATTTTATGGATTTTCTTTGCTTTCATTGCAAACAATGCAGGACATGCACAGATCTACCAAAATGCCTTAGGACTTAGAGTAGGTGTTGCCAGCGGCATTTCGTTCAAGCATTTCATTTCCAAAACCGATGCTATTGAACTAATGGTGGGATTTCATCATCAGAGCATTCAGATTGGTGGTCTGTTTCAGCGGCATGCCCAAGCATTCGATATAGCTGGTATGCAATGGTACTATGGTGGCGGTGGGTTCTTAGGCTTCTACGATGGCCGATATCACCCTTCGTGGAATGCACCGGGCAGATTCACGGTTCTGGGTGCAATGGGTGTAGTGGGTTTGGAATACAAGATAGAAGATATTCCCATCAGTATAGGTTTGGATATTACTCCGGCAATTGACATCATTCCACTTACACTGCCTTGGGTAGGCGTCAATGTGGTGTTGAGATATGTGTTTTAAATAAACCTCTCCTAGCAAAAAGGGGGTTATCTTTGCGGGTAACCCTTTTGTTATGTAAGGATTGGTTAAAAATTTCGCAATTTAGAATGGAGCTAAAACTGGTTGCCGATTTTACGCCCACGGGAGACCAACCCGAAGCCATTGAACAATTAGTAAAAGGTATTCATGCCAATATCCCTGCACAGACATTGCTTGGGGTTACCGGCTCGGGCAAGACTTTCACCATAGCCAATGTATTGGAAAGAGTGAAAAAACCTGCATTGGTTTTGAGCCACAACAAGACATTGGCTGCCCAGCTCTACGGTGAGTTTAAGCAGTTTTTTCCTGAGAATGCTGTGGAATACTTTGTTTCCTATTACGATTACTATCAGCCCGAAGCATTTATACCCAGCACCAACACTTATATCGAGAAAGACCTTTCTATAAACGATGAGATTGAAAAACTCAGGCTAAGTGCCTCAAGCACCCTGCTATCAGGGCGTAGGGATGTGATAGTGGTAAGCTCAGTATCGTGTTTGTACGGTATTGGAAATCCTGAAGATTTTGATGAGAATATTATAAGAATTGCCAAAGGTCAAACCATTAGCCGCAACCGGTTTTTGCACAGTCTGGTTTCCAGTCTTTATGTGAGAACACAGGGTGAATTCACAAGGGGTAACTTCCGTGTGAAAGGCGACACTATTGATGTTTTTCCTGCCTATGCCGATATCGGATACCGCATAATTTTTTGGGGCGACGATATTGAATCCATCGAATCTATGGATCCTGCAAATGGCAAAACCCTACAAACTCTTGATAACCTCGCCATTTATCCTGCGAATATTTTTGTAACTTCCAAGGATAGGATGGAGTCGGCAATAAAGCAGATTCAAGCCGACTTGGTTAAACAGATTGATTTTTTCAACAATACAGGCAGACCCTTAGAAGCCAAACGCATTGAAGATCGGGTTAATTACGACTTGGAGATGATACGGGAATTGGGCTATTGCTCGGGAATAGAAAATTACAGCCGATATTTCGATGGCCGAACGCCGGGGAGCCGCCCTTTCTGTTTGATAGACTACTTTCCAAAAGATTTTGTATTGGTAATTGATGAAAGCCATGTAACCATTCCACAAGTGCGGGCCATGTATGGCGGGGATTTCTCAAGGAAACAAAACCTTGTGGAATATGGGTTTAGATTGCCTGCAGCATTAGACAACCGACCTTTGAAGTTTGATGAATTTGAAGCTGCAACACAACAGGTTATTTTTGTAAGTGCCACACCTGCAGACTACGAGTTGCTCAAAAGCGAGGGAGTTGTAGTAGAGCAACTCATTCGCCCCACTGGCCTGCTCGAGCCACCCATAGAGGTACGCCCCAGCCTCAATCAAATAGATAATCTACTCGAAGAAATCCATTTAAGAATAGATAAGCACGAAAGGGTATTGGTTACTACCCTCACCAAGCGCATGTCAGAAGAACTTACAAAATATCTAACGCAGGCTGGTGTAAATGCATGCTACATTCATTCGGATGTAGATACTTTGGAGCGGGTGGAGATATTGCGAAATTTGCGTTTGGGTAATTTTGATGTTTTGGTGGGTGTTAATCTTTTGCGCGAAGGACTTGATCTTCCCGAAGTGTCGTTGGTAGCTATTTTAGATGCCGACAAGGAAGGTTTTCTTCGCTCGGCTAGGTCGCTTATACAAACTGCCGGCAGAGCAGCCCGCAATATCAATAGCATGGTGATAATGTATGCCGACAAGGTTACTCGCAGTATGCAGCAAACCATAGATGAAACAAATCGAAAACGCGAAAAGCAATTGCGCTACAACGAGGAAAATCAAATAACACCCACACAGATAAGCAAGTCTGTTGCGACCATACATGGGCAAACCTCTGTGGCAGGAGCTTCTTCGGCTGCTCCCAAACCATATTTAGAAAACGAGCAGCCCCAAGTAGCTGCCGACCCCGTGGTGCAATACATGAGCCGAGAAGCACTCCAAAAGGCTATCATCAAATCGCGCAAAGAAATGGAGAAAGCTGCCAAGGCATTAGACTTTTTAGAAGCCGCAAAATGGAGAGACGACCTTTTGGACCTACAAAAAATATTCAACGAAAAATTCCTATAAATTTCACCATGAGTCAACCAACCCTTTTAGACTGGCGAGCATTGAACAGCCAGCCCATGTTCCTACCAGAACTGAATCCCAACAATACATTGTTTTTGGATTTCTCTGCACAGAATGTTTCGCTCCAGCTCGTGGACTTGCAAAGTACAGAAGCACTATCTGGTTTTATAACAGACATGATGCAGCAATCCGGAAAATGCTATGGATATGGCGGATACCTTGAGGATAGGCATATTTATAGGCGAGGCGAGGTATTTAAGGACGGTGTTGGAAATGTGCGCAATATTCATTTGGGAATCGATGTTTGGGCTGCCGCTAATACCCCTGTTTTTGCACCATTGGATGCAACCGTGCATAGCTTTGCCAATAACGATGCCTTAGGGGATTACGGCCCAACCATCATTTTGGAACATAATGTTGCAGGCCAAAAATTTTACACCCTCTATGGGCACCTCACGCTACAATCGCTTCATGGTCTTAGGGAAGGGCAGAAATTAGATGCTGGTGTTGAGTTTTGTAGAATAGGTAACGACAGGGAGAATGGGCAATGGCCAACACATTTGCATTTTCAAATTATAATGGATCTAATGGGCAAATCGGGCGATTTTCCAGGTGTGTGTATGGATGCCGACAAACCCTTTTACAAGCATTTATGCCCCGACCCCATAGTTTTTTTCAAGCAATTGCAAGCATTGTAGGCTATCACCAAATTGCAAACTACACCCTAAAGGCAATTAAAGTTTGTCATTTCCCTATTTAACATTATGTTTGCAATTCGTTAATCCAAAAATTATTACTGTGGACATTTTTAATAAAGCAACAACCAATTTAGGGCCTATTGGGCAATATGCAAAAAGCATTCATGGGTATTGGACCTTCCCCAAATTAGAAGGAGAAATTGGCCCCAGAATGAAATTTCGCGGCAAAGAGAAACTCGTTTGGAGTCTCAACAATTATCTCGGCTTAGCAAATCATCCCGAGGTGAGGCAAATAGACATGGAAGCCACTGCCAAATATGGCTTGGCATACCCCATGGGTGCCCGAATGATGTCGGGGCAAAGTGATTATCACGAGCAATTGGAGAGGGAGCTTGCAGCTTTTGTAAAAAAAGAGGCTGCTTACTTGCTCAACTTTGGATATCAGGGTATGGTATCCATTATTGACGCAATGGTGGATCGCCACGATGTGATCGTTTATGACTCGGAATCACACGCTTGCATTGTTGACGGTGTTCGCCTGCATTTTGGCAAAAGGTTTGTCTTTCCGCACAACGATATGGAAAGCCTACGAAAGCAATTGGAACGCGCTACCAAACTCACCCAACAGACTGGCGGAGGTATTCTTGTGATTACCGAAGGAGTATTTGGAATGTCGGGCGACTTGGGAAAACTAGACCAGATTGTTGCTTTGAAGAAGGAGTTTAATTTCAGGCTGTTGGTTGACGATGCACATGGAATTGGTATTATGGGACCCACAGGTGCCGGTACCGATGAGCATTTTGGCGTGCAAGACGGAGTGGATATCTACTTTGGCACCTTTGCCAAAGCATTTTCGTCCATAGGCGGATTTGTAGCTGCCACAAAGGAGGTAATTTTCTACTTGGCCTACAATATGCGCAGCCAAATTTTTGCTAAATCGCTGCCTATGCCATTGGTAATTGGCGCGCTCAAAAGGCTCGAACTCATGCGCAAGCATCCGGAATACCGCGAAAAGGTCTGGACTATTGCCCATGCACTTCAAAAGGGGTTTACATCCAGGGGATTTTCTATTGGAAACACTGAGTCGCCGGTAACGCCTGTTGTAATGAATGGCGACCCTATGGAAGCGGCAAATATGGCCCACGACCTACGGGAAAATTTCAACATCTTCTGCTCAGTGGTTGGCTACCCGGTGATTCCCAAAGGCATGATAATCATTAGAATTATACCCACCGCAATGCACACTCTGGAAGATGTGGAATACACTGTGGAATGCTTTGCAAAGATTAAGCACAACTTAGATTCTGGAAAATACAAGTCGGGGCAATTTGTGAATATTCACCAATAGCAGTAATCGTTTTAATCCCGATTGAAAAACCCGCCAAGAGACTATTTTTTGGCGGGTTTTGTTTTTTTGCTTGGCGATCTACTGCCAGATAGCGCATCAATTTCTTCTTGTAGGGCAAATAGCGTAGCTGTATGCCCAAGCTTTTCGGCAATATTCTTGATGAGGAGTTTTTCGTGCAGATGAAAAACATCGCGCATCTGCCGTGGATATTCTGTAAGGTAACCTACCCTAATCACCCCTGCCCTATTCCGCCTTACCTTGATAGGAGCCTCAAAAAACCAAGGCGTATCTTTGTAGTTTGCAGATGTAAAAGTGTTTTCGTGGAAAGTAATTTTTCCCCATACATCATGAGTAAACTTCAACCCGTTAGGAATTATAGACAAGGATTTTTCGAATACACCATCGAGTGTTAAGTCGGGGATACTACAAATATCGCAAATATCGAATAGACAATTGAGTTGTTTATTGATTTCGTTTTTCTCGTAAACCAATTTTTGAATTTTTGAATGACACTCTAGTAATTCCGAATAATCCTGCAGTATAATGGCTGCGCCGGGCTTGCCTTCTTCGGTAGGAAAATACTTTAAGTGGGTTTTAATTTGCTTACTGCCTCCCTCCGAAAAATTCTGGATAATGGTTTGCACATTGAGACTGGGAATAAACTCCAACTTTTGATCGGCTGCAGTTTCTACCTCATACATAAACCATGAAGGTATCGGATGAAACATCAATGTTTCTGCCGAAAGATTTAATATCGAAAGTGCCTGATAGTTAGCATGATACACTACCCATTCATTATCAACCAGCAATAATCCTTCAGAGAAAAGCCTGTTGAGACCAACTCGTTGCTTTCGTAAATCATCTAACTCCTTCTTCGATGCCTCCATTTCATGAAGGTAATTGTTTAGCAACGCTTGATAATTGCGCTTCTCTTTCTTATTGGAAAGAGTATAAATCAAGAATACGGAAAGCAATGCGATGAGTAAAATAAGGACTAGAAGATATAGGTAGATGGGATAAAAATTATTGAGAAAAACCCAAATAATAACTTGAAGCTCATGCACTATCACCGATAAAATTGGATAAGCCATTGGGAAGTTTTTTGCAAATATATGCGAATAATTATTTACATAATCTCAGCAAAACTCAACATTGGTGTGCCATGAAATCTGCGCTATCCTTTTGCCTAGCACATTGCAAATAATTTGTGTGCCATATCGTTGCATTCAACTGAAAATACATATTCTTCGAATGATTCTGCCTTCAAATACAAATAAAACCTATGTGATGCAGAGCACCACCAAAGAACATCCCAAAATCTTTAGTTACTTTTTTTCAAGATGCCACAAGTAAGAGTGTAAGCCTTGCGACAAACTATAAAGAAACAGATTTATTTTAGAAAAATTCTGAAAATCTTCCCTTTAGCCTAAGCGAATTGGCAATATTTGACTAAAATGCACCCCGCATTTGGCTCAAAAAAGCTTTTCCAACTTGGCTACCAACACAGCTTTGGGAACTGCGCCAACTTGCTTATCCACTACTTCGCCGTTTTTAAAAAACAGTATGGTAGGTATATTCCTAATTCCAAACTTGGCCGGAATCTCGTGATTGGAATCTACATCCATTTTCCCGATTACTGCTTTTCCTTCGTATTCCTGACCAATTTCGGAAACAATCGGTCCTACCATTCGGCATGGACCACACCATTCTGCCCAAAAATCTAACATTACAGGTTGGGTAGTGTTTTGTACCTTTTCGGCAAAATTTCCATCGGTAATTTCTATAGCCATGATTGTAGCAATTTGTAATTGTATTAAGCAAACCTAAGAATTATTTCGTAAGTATGGAGCGATTGTAATAAAAATTCCGGGATTTTTTTTGCAATCCCTCCAACCCATCTAATGGCCATTCAGCTTATATTTAAAAACATAACTTGATTCAAGTTCTTTGATGAATGGTATTGGGTCTATTCTATGCGATTTCGAATTCATTTCAATAAAATAGTTATCTACTAAATCCGTAAGGGCGATTTTTAGGCGCGTTTTTCCTTTGTATTTTCTACCCAAAGCGATTAAACTATTAACAAATGTATCATCTATATTGGTAATTGACAAGTGAATGGTAAGTTCGCTGAAACCTTTTTCGGCTATATCCGATAACAAGGACATGCTTTTTACCTTCAATTCCAATGCTCCGCTGTTGTAACGCTCTTGCACTCGGGCATTCACCTGCACAAAAGTTTGGTTCTGCAGAAAGTGCTTCCACTTCAAATAATCCTCAGCAAACAAAACTATTTGATGCGCGTTATTAAAGTCTTCAATTTCGAAGCTACCAAAAGGTTTTCCAGATTTACCCATTTTGTGTGCTGCAGAAGTGATGATTCCTGCAAAGATTATGTCGCGATTTTTAAGCGTTTCTAAGTTTTGCAAATCGCCAATCGAAGTGTTGCATGTCGCACCTATTTCCACACGAAAATCGTCTAAAGGATGCCCAGAAACATACATTCCGGTAACTTCCTTCTCAAACTGCAACATTTCGAGCCTATTCCATGGGGTGCATTGCGGCAATTCAGGGTTTGGGATGGCCATTTCTTGACTTTCGCCAAATAGGCTCATTTGCGAACTGGCTTCTTTTTGTGTAGCTATATGCGTGTGCTTTATTATTTTGTCGATAAACACCGATTGTTGCTTATCGTCAGAATAAAAGTATTGGGCACGATGGGTATTTGGGAAACAGTCGAACGCACCTGCCTTGGCCAATGCTTCAAACACCCTTTTGTTTACATTACGAAGGTTTACCCGTTTAGAAAACTCAAAAATATTTTGGAAAGGTCCGTTCAGCCTTCGCTCCTCTAAAATTGACTCCACCGCACCTTCGCCTACTCCCTTTATTGCAGCCAACCCAAAGCGAATTTCGCCCTTAGGATTCACGAAAAAATTGAATTCGCTCTCGTTTACATCCGGCCCAAGCACACCAATACCCAGTCGCTGACAATCATCCATATAGGTTGTGATTTTCTTAAGGTCGCTTAGGTGATTGGTAAGCAATGCCGCCATAAATTCGGCAGTATAATTGGCTTTCAGATAGGCTGTTTGATACGAAAGAAGCGAATATGCCGCAGAATGCGATCTATTGAAACCGTATTCGGCAAAACGAGCCATAACATCGAAAATAGTTGCAGCCTTCTCTTTATCTATACCCTTGCCCTCGGCTCCTTTGATAAAGTAGTTTCGTTGGCGATCCATCTCCTCCTTGTTCTTTTTTCCCATGGCGCGCCTTAGAATATCTGCGCTTCCTAAGGAGAACCCTGCCATAATCTGAGCTGCCTGCATGATTTGCTCCTGATAAACCATGATTCCGTAGGTGGGCTTTAGAATATCCTCCAGCCAAGGATGCGGGTATTCAATTTTCTGGCGACCATGCTTGCGATTGATGTAAGTGGGGATAAAATCCATAGGCCCAGGTCTATACAATGCATTCATGGCAATCATATCCTCGATATTGGTGGGCTTCAAGTCTTTGAGATATTCCCTCATGCCGGGCGATTCGAATTGGAAAATGCCCATAGTGTCGGCCCTTTGATACAGAAGAAAAGTTTTCTCATCGTTTAGGGGAATATCTTCGATTTTGATGGTTATGCCCCGAGTCTTCTCAATATTTTTTAATGCTTCTTTGATAATGCTCAGGTTTTTCAATCCCAAGAAGTCCATCTTGAGCATTCCCACGGTTTCCACATATTTGCCCTCGAACTGGGTAACAGGCATTTCGTTGTCCTTTTGAATACTTAAAGGCAAGCACTCTTTAAGGTCTTTTGGGCCAATGATCACCCCGCAAGCATGCACTCCCGTTTGCCTTATGGAGCCTTCCAAAATCTTGGCATATTTCAATGTCTCTTGCACCAACGGATTCTTAGAGTTCAGCTCCAGTCCCAATTCGGGAACTTCCTTGTATGCCGTTTCTAATGATATCCCGGGCTTTTCGGGAACAAGTTTTGCCAGTCTATCGGCTTCGGGCAATGGCAACTTTAAAACCCTTGCAACATCCCTGATAGACGACTTGGCAGCCATGGTTCCGAAGGTTACAATCTGAGCTACTCGTTCGCTTCCATATTTTTGAATAACATACTGTAGAACTTTTTCCCTTCCTTCGTCGTCGAAGTCTATATCCATATCTGGCATGGAAATACGCTCTGGATTGAGAAATCTTTCGAAGAGTAGGTTGTATTGAATTGGGTCGATATCGGTAATCCAGGTACAGAATGCTACAGCCGAGCCAGCCGCGCTACCGCGCCCAGGTCCCACAAAAACGCCCATCTTGCGAGCCTCTGCAATAAAATCTTGCACAATCAGAAAATATCCGGCAAATCCCATGTTTTTTATCACACTAAGCTCATAGCGCAGCCGCTCCTCAATCTGGGGAGTAATGGTGGGATAGCGTTTTGCGGCCCCGACCATTGTAAGATGTTCCAGATATAGATCCTCATCGGTAAATCCTTCGGGCAGAGGAAAGACGGGAAGTAACACTGTTTTTTTTGCGATTTGAAAGTCTTCAATCTTATCTACTACCTCGCGCGTATTGGTTAGGGCCTCCGGTATATCTGCAAAAATTTCGGCCATCTCTTCGCGGGTTTTCAGATACTCCAAGCCGGAGTATTTCATGCGATTGGGATCGTCGAAATCCTTGCCCGTTTGAAGGCAGATTAGAATGTCGTGGGCCCGGGCATCCTCTGCATTTATGTAATGTGCATCGTTGGTGGCTATGAGTTTTACTCCGTGTTTTTTGGAAAGTGCAATCAACTTTTGGTTCACAAATTCTTGCTCCTTATGCCCATTGCGCTGAAGCTCAAGGTAGAAATCATTCCCAAAAATATCTATAAACTCACCAAGAACTGCCTCTGCCAATTCATCCTTATTCTCTAGTATCGCTTGGGGTATTTCCCCTGCCAAGCAAGCCGAAGAGGCAATCAACCCCTCGCAATGCTTACGCAAAAGCTCTTTATCCACACGGGGAGTGTAATAATATCCTTCAATAAAACCTGCCGAAACCAATTGGGATAGATTCTCGTATCCCTTCTGATTTTTGGCTAACAATACCAAATGATATCCGCTGCGGTCTTCTCTGCCTCTTTTATCTTTTCGACTGCCATCGGCAACATAAACCTCGCAGCCTATGATGGGCTTAATGCCAATCGCTTGAGCAGCTTTACTAAAATGCACTGCGCCATACATATTTCCATGATCGGTAATAGCCAATGCTGTCATTCCATTGTCTTTTGCCTTTTTTAATAACGGCACAATCTGCGATGCGCCATCGAGGATAGAATATTGGGTATGAACATGCAAGTGGGTAAAATCAATGGAACTCATTTGTAGAAAATTTGAAGAGTAAAATTAGGCATTAAAAACAGGGAAAGGCTTTGCTTTTTATTAACAAAAGCAGCAAAATGCTATGAGGTCTTGGCAACTATGGAAAGCAAATTGCATTTACAGAAAAATTTGATGGATAATTTCAAGCAGGAATATGGCTGCATTAGCTGCCTGCATTTTGCATTCTTTCTGAAAATCCGTTGGTTTTCCATCTGCCCGATTTGTAATAGGCATAAGATAGTAACCAACCTACAAACCAAGCTGCGGGAATGCCCCACCAAATACCAACAACTCCAATCTTTTCTGACAAGAAGTAGGATGCCGGCACCCGTAGTACCCACAACGAAACTAATGTAATTATCATGGGTACCATTGCATCTCCAGCCCCCCTAAGCACACCATTGGTAGCAAACATGGCCGAAAAAAACACATAAAAAGAGCTTACGATTATCAAATAATTGTAACCTATGGCGATAACTTGAGCATCTGTAGTGAACATTCCCATCAATTGCTTACCAAAAATCCATGCAACCGCAGTGAACACCACAGAAACCACTGACGACATGAGGATAGTTTTCCTAAGTCCTTCCTTCACCCGTTCGGGCTTGTTAGCACCAAGATTTTGCCCCACAAAAGTTGATAATGCCATGCTAAAGTTCATTGCCGGAATCATAGCAAGGGAATCTATGCGACCGGCAATAGTATAAGCTGCAATAGTTGCCGAGCCAAAACCATTCACAAATCGCAATAGTGCCATCATACCCAACGCCACAAATGTATGTTGCATTCCGGTAGGAATACCTATTCGCAAACCTTGCAAAAACAAGGCTTTGTCGAACAGCATGCCCTTATGAGAAATCCTGATTAGTTTATGATACTTGTTGAGATACCAAACACTTAGCCCAAATGAAACGCCTTGTGCAACCACCGTAGCAATGGCAACACCTGCAATGCCCCAGCCAAATACCAATACAAAAAGCAGATCGAGAACAATATTCAACACTGCCGCCACAATGAGAAAATACAATGGGGTCTTGGAATCCCCCAAACCCCTCAAAATAGCACTGACGCCATTATACCCAAAAAGCATTATAAGACCGGCAGCATAAATATTGAAATACAAAGTGGCATCGGCCACCAAGTAGGTGGGCAAATCTATTAGAACCCAGATGTAATCAATAAATACCAAGCCCAGGATGGTGAGAACTATGGAAGAGAAAAACAAGAAAATAAAAGTGGTGTCAATAGCCCGCTTCACTTTTACCAAATCTTTGGCTCCAAAAAGATGCGAAATGAGAATGGATGACCCTGTGGTAATTCCTATCACCAAGCTAACCAGAACAAAAATAATCGGAAAGGATGCACCTGTAGCAGCAAGGGCATTGGTGCCAATAAACATACCTATTACGATGGTATCCACCACATTGTACAGCTGCTGAAAAATATTACCTACAAGCATAGGAAGGGCAAATTTGAAAATTTGCCAGCCTACAGGTCCAGTACTTAAATCGCGCATGTAGATATTTCAACGGTTTCTGAAACACAGACAACAATCAACCAAGAATTGTTCAATGAGGATTAACCCAACTTGCAGCAGACTTCAAAAAATCCAAGGAGTTAGTAAAAAAATAGCAGTTTTTTTCTGTTTAAAAGTGCATTTTGGTGGGTTGAAATATGTAAAGTGCACACAATCAGTAGTAGATTGTTCTGAAAAAGGTTTGTTGTACACTATGGGTATTGACTTTGAAGCAATTAGTCCCCAACTTTGCCAAGTAAATTCAAACGCTTTTATACCTACTCTAATTACAAAAATCTGTAGTACACAAAGCAAAGTATAGAATGCTACAATCTGCGCATTATCAATCATATAATGGGTTGATGTAGCAAGTTGGGTTAATGTTAAGGTATCCACGCCGATGCATTTTTTGCTTTTATGCATGGGTTTCCATAATTACTGATTTAGCAGCCAATTTCTAAGCAAGTTTTTCGAGTACATCTTTGTGGTGCATAAAGCAACGGTAAAGCCCCTCAGAAAGCCGATCGACCTCCATTTGCGTCATGACGGTTGACATCATGCAAGCAAAGGTGTTTATCATCATAATGTTCTCTTTATGATACATGTAGTTGAGCAGATTTTCAATAATTCCAACTACCTCCTTAGGCTGAAATGCTTGTCTGTAGGTTTGCGGGGGAGTTGCACTAAGGTGAATTCTGAACATACTTCCTGCTCCGGTAATAGAGATGGGCACTGCGGCCAATTTTATGGCCTCTTCTATTTGTCTAATGGTAGTTTGGGTCAAAGCATTGAGATTTTCAACTGCATTACGGTCAAACAATTCCATAGCAACACGCCCCGCAGTGGTGGTAATGGGATTTGCAGAGAAAGTGCCGGAATGGGGGAAAAGCAATCTGCTTTCTCTTGGGTCGAATACCTTCATCACATCGCTTCGACCGCCCAAAGCACCCACAGGAAACCCTCCACCGATAATTTTCCCCATTGCAGTCATATCTGGTTTGGAATCGTAATGCTCTTGTGCGCCTTCGTAACCAACTCTTAGCGTTACAACCTCGTCGAACAAAAGCAGTGCGCCATGTTTTCTTGCCCATTGGTATATGGCAGAGATGAATTCATTAGTTGCCGGAATTAGCCCAACTCTGTGGGGAACCGGGTCTAGCATTACCGCTGCAAGGTCGGCGGCATGGCGGTCCAGAATAGCAATCGTTTTTTCAATATCGTTGAATGGGAAAATTACCATATTATCTAAAACACTTTGCGGCGTACCAAAAACCAAGGGAACACTATTGGGGCTATTCAAATCCCCCCAATTACCTGGATTGGATGTTTGGCTTACTTCAGCAAAATCGTAGGTTCCATGGTAGGCACCTTCGCATTTGGCTATTTTGGGTCGTCCGGTAAATGCCCTAGCAGCTTTCATCATTGCCATTACCGCTTCCGTACCCGAATTCATAAATCGCACTTTTTCAACGCTGGGAATGCGGTTGCATAGAAGTTGGGCAAACTCCAACTCGGCAACAGTAGCCATAGTGTATGCTGTTCCTCTTTGCAATTGCTCCATCACTGCTTCCAAAATAGCAGGATGTGCATGTCCATGTATCAACGATGCCATATTGTTGGCAAAATCGAGCCTTTCTATCCCATCAATATCTGTTACGAAGCAACCTTTGGCCTTGGATGCATAGTATGGATGCGGCTTATTGAAAACTGTGTGCCTGCTCACCCCACCGGGAATTACTTCGCAAGCCATTTGGAATAATGTATCTGCGTTCTGATTTGGTTCAATCTTTTGACTCATGCAACTATTCATAAATTTACAATATAAATCACTAATGGAAGTAAGATTCATTCCGCGAAAGCGGCTAATGGCAAACTAATTATAATAATAAATCAAACCATTTTGGCATTAAAGGTCCATCGGGTGCTTATTAGCAATCCGATTCCATTTGCAATATTGCTCCGGTATTGGCTTGAAGATACTCGAATGACACTCCCGGAGCCAACTTACTGACCCACAACCTGTTGTCTTTAACATCTATCACCGCCAAATTGGTATAAATTCGGTTTACTACCTTTTTGCCGGTTAAGGGATATGTGCAAGTTTCTACAATCTTTGGCTCACCGTTTTTGGTGGAATGTTGGCTAATTACAACTATGTTTTTCGCTCCTGCCACCAAATCCATTGCTCCCCCTACAGCAGGTATGGCATTGGGCTCGCCTGTTGACCAGTTGGCTAAGTCGCCATCAGCCGAAACTTGCAATGCACCCAATACACAATAGTCAATATGCCCGCCTCTAATCATAGAAAAGCTGTCGGCATGATGAAAAAAGCATGCACCAGGCAATGCAGTAATACATTTTTTGCCGGCATTGATTAATTCAGGGTCGCCTGCATCTGCTGATGGCACGGGGCCCATCCCCAAAAGCCCATTCTCTGTATGGTAAATAACTTCTCGCCCTTGGGGTACATAGTCGGCTACCAATTCCGGTATCCCAATCCCCAAATTCACATACGATCCATTGGGAATATCCAAAGCTACTTGAAGGGCTACTTCACTCATTTCCCATCCGATTTTCATATCCTTTACCATGGGTACCTCCTATTCTCAGCCACTAAAACCGACTCATGGACCGGATTGGGAATATGCACAACGCGTTTTACAAATATGCCTGGGGTAATGACAATCTCAGGATCTATTCCGCCTAATGGCAGTATTTCTGAAGCCTGCACAATGGTAGTACGGGCACCCATACACATAATGGGCCCAAAGTTTCTTGCGGTTTTGTTGTACACCAAGTTGCCGTATCGGTCGGCCGCTCTGCATTTCACCAAGCTGAAATCAGCTGTTAAAGCGTGTTCGAGCACATACGACCTTTCTCCAAATACACGAACTTCCTTGTTTAATCCCAAAGGGGTGTTTACCGAAGCGGGAGTGTAGAATGCGGGTATTCCTGAGCCGCCCGCCCTTATGCGTTCGGCCAAAGTGCCTTGTGGCACCAATTCCAACTCAATCTCGCCCTTTGTATAAAGCTCAGGAAACACTTTAGAGTTTGCAGTTCGGGGAAAGGAGCAAATCATTTTTCGCACTTGCCTATTGGCAATCAATGCAGCCAATCCCACATGACCACTTCCTGTATTGTTGCTCACTATGGTGAGATTGCGGGCACCATGGTCAATAAGGGCGTGAATAAGTTCAATTGGGCTGCCTGCCTCTCCAAAACCGCTTATCATAACCACTGCACCATCAAAAATATCGGAAACGGCATCCTTGGCAGAGCCTACTATTTTGTCAATCATGGCCTTTCAGATTTTTAGTCTTTCTGTTTTCGACCTATCTGAATCGAATCATGCAATTTTTGCTCAATTTCGGCCAACTCATCTTCATAGAAATGCTTGTCGGCTTTATAAGGCTTCAAGTTGGAAATGGTATTTTGTTTTTCGTCGAAATGGGCGAGATACACCCTGTCCATCCATTCCATATTGCGACCTTCGTTGAACTTCAAAGCGAAAAGTTTTTCACCATCAAGTTCCAATGTTCCAATGAGAGAAATCTTTCCTGCCGACGAAGTCATGGTAATGTATCTTGATGGGCGGCTTATGGATGGCAACTCCCGATAAATTTTATAAAAAACTTCTTCAATCTTTGCCAAAGGCTGGGTAAAATAGTGGTGTTCGCCTGTGGGGCGAGGAATATACATGGAATGGAAGCCTACGCCTAACATAGAAAGCAAATTGCCCAAATCTATCCAATTTTGTGCGGAGCGGTCAACATCTACTTCCCCGTCGTTGCCAAGAAACATGCTTATGTGATTCATAATAGGGCTTTGGCTTCTCACCGAAGCACCGTGTGCTTTTAGCAAACGAATGGCGGCAACGGTACTGGGGTTGAGCAACTCTCGTGGTGTGGAGAAATGCGACATGAAAACAGGTTGAATACCATTGTCGTACAACTTTTTGAATAGCTTCAACATGCCGCTATATGCAGGCGTGAGTACCAATTCTGGATGAAATGTTAGCACCCTGGTTCCCAGCCGTATGTTTTTTATATGATTTAATTCTGGGTCTTCAATTATGGGTGTGATATAGGCTTCGAACCGTTCGGGTTTCAAATATCCGGCATCGCCACCTGTAATCAACACATCGGTAACTTCCTTGTGCAACTTCAAATATTCATGCACTTGGCTTACTTCCTTTTGAAGAAACATATCGTCATCGCCCCGCACCTGAGCATGCCTGAAGCAGTAGTTGCAAAATGCAAAACAGTATTGTGTCTGCTCGTCGAAAACAAGTTTCACCTGTGGGTACTTGTGCTGGCTTCCTTCTACAACCTCTATCTCACCATCTTCGTTTACAAAAGTTGGTTTGTTCAATTGTTGCTTGCCATCGTGAGGGTTGGTTTCCTTTATGTAATCCTGCACTATGCGCTCTTTTTCTTCTTCGGTGCTTGCATTCAGGTAAGCACTTGTAACATCGGCTCGCATCATACCCGGTTGTGGAAACACCAATTGAAAAACGGAATCGTTTTCATAATCCGACCAGTTGATGGTATTCAACACATGCTTGGTTGCCATAAATCGGTAAACATTAATAAACAGTTCACGCTCTTGTATGTCGCCAATCTCAATACCATTTTGCTTCAATATTCCCAGAATCTCTCTAAATCCTTTTATTCCAGAGTATTGTTTTTTGTCGTTAAACAAGAATTCAGCATATTCCCTAAATCCTGAATATTGGGGATAAGCATGATGCAACCGCGTGAGCAACCCTTCGGGCAAAAGATTATTCTCTAAAATTACAGCCTTGGTTTCATCTGTGTAATGAAACCTGTGCATGATTTCTTCGACTTCCGATTTGGTGAATGGGATGAAAGTATTCTCCACTGTTTTCATAATAAATAATAGATTTATATAAAGTTGATATTTTTCGGGGTATAGCTGATTTATCCATCACTTTGAGCAAACAATAAATAGCAATAATGGCTGCTAAAGTACAACGATTTGTCGAACCAAAAGAACTTTGGTTAAGGATTAATTTGCGGATAAAATTCATTAATCCTTGTGCCAATTGCGTTTGAAATATCATTGACATTAAATAAGATTTATTTCGAATGGTAATGTAGGTGCCGCAAATTCAATTTAGTTTCGGCTGGTGAAATTTACCATGAACCCATATTGATAAACTAAATTATCCTATAGTTCCACAAAAACATGCTTAAGTTTCAATGATTGGTCAAAACTCCTTACTTTTTGTCTAAAACGCAATAAGGTAAATGCAATTTTATAAGTCATATAATGACTTTTCATTAATTAACAAACCAAAAAACACAATGAAATATATTTATCACCGTGCATCCAAACCGTAAAATCGGAGGATTCAGGGATTTTGGCAATTAATAAATTTTTTTTTGAAAAAATGTTAATGTATTATAAATAAGTTTATATTTGGAAGCTCACAATTTTGATTGCTTTGGGGTATAACTAAATCATAATACTTATAAAATATGAATAAAATAAGCAATTTTTTTTCATTTTTTGTTCCACCTGAACCATGGCGTAGAACCGTGCTTGTTCTATCGGGGATAGTGGTGGGTATGCTGATTCTGGTTGCTCATATCTCAGAAGCAACTTCCTATCTTTCGGATCGCCCTGAAACCTGTACCAACTGCCATGTAATGTACCCCTACTATGCATCGTGGGCAAAGGGTTCGCATAGCAACAATGCAACCTGCTCCGATTGCCATGTGCCTCAAGAAAATTTTGT
>DMJL01000097.1 GCA_003451785.1 Bacteroidales bacterium | reverse complement strand
GTTACCAAGCAACTGTTTTTGAAACGAATGACACAAAGGATGAACTTAGAAGGTCGGAAAATTCGTTTTCAATTTCTTTCTGTCTTGTCCCATGAACTTAAAACCCCGCTCAATACCGTCGAAGGCTATTTGCGCATGATGCAGGAAAAAAAAGCAGGTGAATACATTGCCGATTATTTGGAAATGATAGACAGGTCCTTGTTCAGAATTCAAAGTATGCGAAATCTGATTATGGACATGTTGGATCTTACCCGCTTAGAATCTGGCAAAAAGAATCGCGTTGTAGAACCCGTTGTATTAGGAGAAATTGCCCGCCTAAGTATAGATGCGTTTCAGGCAATGAGTATTCAAAAAAGTGTAGAGATATACTTAAACTGCCCACAAAAGGTAAGTGTGAAAGCCGACAAAAAGGAGATGGAAATAGTGTTCAACAACCTAATAAGCAATGCTATAAAATACAACAAGGATGGCGGCAGGGTAGATGTAAACATTGGCATGGAGCAAAATTTAGTAGTGATTAGGATATCCGACACCGGCATTGGAATGAAACCAGAGGATATGACTAACCTATTTGAAGACTTTGTACGGATAAAGACCGAAGAAACCCGCGATATAAGTGGAAGCGGGCTCGGCCTTTCGATAGTAAAAAAAATATTGGATGTGTATGGTGCCACCATACATGTGCAAAGCAAGCCCAAAGAGGGAAGTACATTTAGCATCTTTTTTCCAGTTGAGACAAAATATTTATAATTCAAACACTTGAAATGACAAACAAAAACCACAAAGACTTACCCGGCAAGACCATTGAAAGGCTAAGCCAGTATAGGAGGTTGCTGTATAATATACTCCAACAGAATAAGCACAATGTGTATTCGCACGAACTTGCAGCTTTAATGAACCTGACACCCGTGCAGGTTCGACGAGATCTAATGCTCATAGGGCATTCGGGAAGCCAAAGCAAGGGTTACAATGTGAAAGGACTGATAACACTCATAGGAAGAATAATTGATAGCGAAACCGGGCAAAAAGTTGCCATTGCAGGATTGGGTAACCTTGGAAGAGCCATAATGAGCTATTTCTCCGGAAAACGCGAAAAGCTATCTATTGTAGCAGGGTTTGACAACGATACGCAAAAAACAGAACGAATCATTGCCGGAATTCCTTGCTATCATATCAACAAAATACAGGAAGTAATTGCAAAAGAAAATATCTCGATAGTAATTCTTACTGTGGCTCCAGAAGCCGCTCATGAAGTTGCAAGATTGTTCTTAGATGCAGGAGTGAAAGGCATACTCAACTACACTTCGGTGCCACTCACACTTCCGGATAATATCCACTTGGAGGAATACGATATTGTTACTTCGTTGGAAAAACTTGCATTTTTGGTTAAAGAATGAGCGACAAAAGTTATCCATCAGCAAAATGAAGCATGAGAATCTTTTATAATCTTGATGATGCCCAAGGCAAAATAAAAAATGCAGTAGTTACAGTCGGTTCATTCGATGGGGTTCATGCTGGTCATAAAGCTATTTTGAAGCGTCTAAACCAGATAGCTGCAGAGCAAGAAGGCGAATCAACGCTTATCACCTTCAATCCCCATCCTCGCAAGGTGTTGTATCCCCATCAAACAGACCTAAAGCTTATTAACAGCCAAGAAGAAAAGATGGAGCTGCTTTCGGAAACAGGACTACAAAACCTAATTGTAATTCCGTTTACCCTTGAGTTCTCAAAAACCACATCTAGTGCTTTTGTAAAAAATATATTGGTAGATAAGTTAGATTGCAAGGTTGTGGTTGTAGGACCGAATCATCATTTTGGGCACAACCGACAAGGAGATTATTCATATCTGTATAAGTTGGGAAAAGAACTGGCTTTTGCCGTTGAGGAGATTTCAATTTTGGATGTTGAGAATGAAATAATCAGCAGCACAAAAATTAGGAAAGCCCTCATGGAAGGCAATATGCAAAGAGCTAATGCCTATTTGGATAACCAGTATTTTATAAAATCAAGATTAGAGCCTGTATCGAAAACTATTGATGGCAAAATATGGAACTTTTATGCAGTAACAATTACGGAAACAGAAAAATTGCTTCCACCACCGGGCTTGTATGCTGCCCAACTCAGAACTAAGTTATTTGCACAGAAAGGATTTGTTTTCATTGCCAACAATCAACCGCCCTGTTTTGAAATTCTGTTATATTGCATAGAAAACCAACAGTTTGATAGTAGTGGGCTCGTAAAAATTTTGCTGCACAAACGATTAGAAACTTTTACAATGAGTGAGGCAACACTAATTACGAGCCAACAGCTAAACGATGCTATAGAAACTGTAAACGAACTTTTGTACTAAAAAATTAACATAACATACATGCAAGGCTAAATTCTGAGATGCCAAAATAGGCTTGGAGCAAAAACTTAGCAAAATCACATAAATGCAGCAAGAAACCAATTCCATGCGAATAACATTTCTGGGCACCGGTACTTCTACCGGCGTGCCGGTGGTGGCTTGCAATTGCATGGTTTGTAAAAGTTGCGACCCCCACGATACCCGCCTAAGGACTTCTGTGATGGTACAATTAGCCAATCATTGTATAATAATTGATTGTGGGCCCGACTTCAGATACCAGATGATTCGTGCAAAGGTGGAAAACATTTCTGCCATTATTTTTACACACGGACACAGAGACCATATAGGCGGAATTGACGACATAAGGGGATTCAACTATGTGCTAAACAAAACCATAGATTTTTATGCGAGCCAAGAAGTGGTGGAGGCTATCAACAAGGAGTTCTCATACATACTCAATGAAGGTCGTTTTTTCAGTACACCGCAATTGCGATTTATTAACATCGAAAATCAGCCATTTTATGTGGATGGAATCAGAGTAGAGCCTATCGAAGTAATGCACCACAACTTGAAGGTGATGGGATTTCGGATTGGTAGTTTTTCTTATGTAACCGATGCAAGTTTTATATCCGAGTCAGAAAAAGTAAAATTAGAAAACTCGGAAGTATTGGTAGTTAATGCTTTGCGAAAATCGAAACACATTTCACACTTTTCGTTGGACGAGGCTTTGGAACGATTGCCCATGTGAAACCCACCAGAGCCTACATCACCCACCTGAGTCATTTTATGGGATTGCATGAAGCCGTACAAGCCGAATTGCCCGACAATGTGTTTTTGGCTTACGACGGGCTGCAAATAATGGTATAGGAAGGCAATATTTTAGGCATTTAAAGTATTTGAAGTATTTA
>DMJL01000233.1 GCA_003451785.1 Bacteroidales bacterium | reverse complement strand
CCAATTCCCCATCTTCAATAACGCAAAAATACATTAATTTTGCAAGCTAAAATTCAGAAATTATGTCGAAAAGCAAAACTCCAAAACAAGAAGAGAAAAATATCGTAGCAGCAGAACAGGCATTGTCTCGTTCTGAGCAATTTATTGAGCGCAACCAAAAAATTATCATTTGGGTCGTTGGAATAATTGTCGTGTTAGTTGCCGGCTACATTCTTGCCACCAGATTTGTGTTGGCTCCGCGTGAAAAAGAAGCTAGTGCAGAAATGTTTATGGCCGAATTGCATTTTGAAAGAGACAGCCTACAGTTGGCACTCAATGGCGATGGTGTTTATCCAGGATTTCTTGATATAATTTCCGAATACAGATTTACATCGGCTGCCAACCTATCAAATTATTATGCGGGTATTATTTATATGAGGCTTGGCGAATACGAGCTTGCGCTTGAGCATTTAAAAAGGTTTAATGGCAGAGATAAATTGGTAGGTGCAATGGCATTGGGTGCAATTGGCGATGCTTATATTGAATTGGGGCAGTTGGATCGGGGTTTGAGATTTTATCGCAGAGCCTATTCCCATGAGCCTAACGATCTTACTACTCCATTGTTTTTGTTTAAGGCTGGGCTTACAAAAGAGGTTATGGGCGAGCCGGCAGAAGCATTGAAATACTACGAAAGAATCAAAGAGGAGTTTCCAAATACCGCCGAAGGCAGAAATATTGACCGCTATATCGGTAGGGTGAGCGTACAATAATGTTAAGGGTAGTACAATGGATGTAAAGAAAACCAATCTTTCTGCCTACGACGAAACCACTGTACCCCAAGTGGGCGATTTGCGCATTGGCATAGTTGTTTCCGAATGGAACCGAGAAATTACCGGAAAACTCTTGGAAGGAGCCATAAATACTCTTACAAAATTTGGAGCTAAAGAAGGTAATCTGGATATTCATTGGGTGCCGGGCAGTTTTGAGCTTACAGCAGGCGCAGCCATGCTCATTGAAAGCACAAAACCAGACGCAATAATATGCTTAGGTTGCGTTATTCAAGGAGAAACGCGGCACTTCGAATTTATTTGTCAGGCTGTAGGCCAAGGATTGACCCAATTATCCATCAAGACATTAGTTCCCGTAATTTTTGGTGTGTTAACAACCGACACTTTCGCACAGGCTATTGATCGAGCAGGAGGAGCTCATGGCAATAAAGGTGAAGAAGCTGCCATAACCGCATTAAAAATGGGCTGGCTCAAAAGAGGCTTGTCGTAGCAAAAGAAATGAACCCCAAAGAACTTCGAATAGTTTTCTTCGGAACACCGCTGTTTGCTGCCCATATTCTAGAGAATTTAATTGAAGCGGGCTACAATGTGGTAGCTGTTGTTACGGCTCCCGACAAGCCCGCAGGTAGGGGGTTGAAAATCAACCAGTCGGAAGTAAAGCGTGTTGCACTGCAATATCAGATTCCGATTTTGCAACCGGAGAGTTTGAAATCAACCGATTTTCTAAACCAACTAATAGAGTTTTCTCCCCAAATTCAAATCGTGGTGGCATTTCGTATGATGCCCGAAAGCGTTTGGTCTTTGCCCCCTTATGGGACTTTCAATTTGCATGCATCCCTCCTACCCCAATATCGGGGTGCGGCACCTATTCAATGGGCTATCATTAACGGCGAAACCACCACAGGACTTACTACTTTTTTGTTGGATAAACAGATTGATACGGGAATGATCCTGCTCAGAGAGCCAATGGAAATCCAAAAGGGTGAAACAGCAGGGCAGCTTCACGATCGAATGATGGTGCGAGGTGCAATTCTTGTATGCAAAACTATTGATGCACTTGCTTTGGGCAATGTGAAACCCATGGCGCAAGATATTCTTGTTGATGATAATGCAGAGCTAAAAAATGCTCCAAAAATACTGAGAGAACATTGCGAGATTGATTGGAATAAACCAGCCCATACTATCCTTGCACTCATAAGAGGGCTTTGCCCCATGCCTGGAGCTTTTACAACTTTTAGCCATGGCAACAAAACGCATCTGCTGAAAATATATGAGGCGAATGCCGAAATAAAGCCGCACAATTACAAACCCGGAGAATTGGTTACCGATGGCAAAACTGCATTGAGTTTTGCTACTCCCGACGGTTTCATCCATCTGAGAACGCTAAAATTGGAAGGCAAGAAGCAAGTTACAGCAACTGAGTTCTTGAGGGGATATAGATTTTAAGACATCTTACCCTGCAACATTGGGAAATAAAACACCATAATTATCCCAAAAACAGGCTGTTTCTTTGCGGTTGTTAACAAATTTCGGTTATTTTTAAACAAAATGCTCGCAAAGTGTTGCAAACACTTGACTTTTGCTTTTTATCACATATATTTGCAATGAGTAATGAATTTTTGCCGTTTAATTATTTACTTTAAAACCAAGAAAAATGAACAAGGCAGATTTGATTGATGCAATTGCAGAAGGTGCAGGTTTAACAAAAGTTGATTCAAGAAAAGCTCTCGATGCTTTTTTGGCAGCAACTGTTAATGCTTTGAAGAGTGGCGACAGAGTTGCTCTAGTAGGATTCGGTTCTTTTGGAGTGGCCAAAAGAGAAGCTCGCAAGGGACGCAACCCAAGGACCGGTAAGGAAATTAAGATTTCGGCCAAGAATGTTGTAAAATTCAAGGCTGGTGCCGAATTGGCAAAAGTTGTTTAAATCCAACCAAAACACAAGAAAAGGGTTTCGGAGTTTCCGAAACCTTTTTTTATGCAATTTCGTAGCCGATAAAACAAATCTTATTACTTTGCAGACTGTCATCAAAAATAACGCTATATGGAATTAACAGGTTTTAATCCCAACGCTACGGCCAATACAGGAAACAATATCTTTGGGCTTCCTTATGCGGTAGAAACATCCAAAGTGGTTATCATTCCTATACCTTGGGAAGTTACAGTTTCAAATTTTGAAGGAGCTGCTCAAGGACCGGGAAATGTTTTGGAGCAATCTTTTCAGATTGACTTGTTTGATCCATTCAACCCAAACGGGTGGAAACAAGGGTATGCAATGGAAGCGATTGACCATGACCTCATCGAGCGCAACAAAGCCACAAGAGCACTTTCGCGTGAATTTATTAGTCTTTTGGAAGCTGGGCATAACATGGATGAGAATCCACAAATGCTTCAATGGGTTAGAACAATAAATGTTGCTGGCGATGAATTATGCACTTGGCTCAAAGAAAAATGCAAGAATTATCTTGGAAACAACCAAATACCTATAGTTTTGGGTGGCGACCATAGCGTTCCTTTGGGATTGATAAAGGCATTGGCCGAGATTAAACCGGGTTTTGGGATTTTGCAAATAGATGCCCACGCAGATTTAAGAAAAGACTATCAAGGATTTTTGCATTCCCATGCATCGGTAATGCGCAATGCAATACAAACTCCCGGCGTAAACAAGCTGGTGCAGTTAGGAATCAGGGAATTATGCGACGAAGAGCAGGAATTTATAAATTCAAATTCTGAAAAAATAAATACCTACTACGACCATACCATCCGCCAACGCCAATTTGAAGGCGAATCATGGCAGACTATAACCGAAGATATAGTCTCAAAACTACCACAATCGGTGTATGTTTCTTTTGATGTTGATGGTTTGCAACCTTATCTCTGCCCCGGAACAGGAACTCCCCTTCCCGGAGGATTAGCATACCAAGAAGCCCTTTATTTACTTCAGTCAGTAATAAAATCGGGAAGACGCATTATTGGAGCCGATGTAGTTGAAACCGGCAGTGGCAAAATTGACGGCATTACCACAAGTAGGTTATTGTTCAGAATGGCCGGATTGGTCTGCTCCTAATTTCCTGAAAGGATTGCTGACCAACCCTCTCGGTTCGGTAACAGTAGGATTTTCTACTTTTTTCATTTTGGAGAGAATGGATGATTAAAGGTGGAAACTCAGAAAGCAATTTTTTTCGCCAATTCACATATAGGGATTCCGACAAGCATGTCCATTTGAGTTATCACTGAAAATTTGTAATATTGGGGTTAGAAACCTTAGCGTTTAAAAGTTCCGACTAACCCATATCTAAACTGTGAAAGAACCTGCCGACATACTTAAGCAATATTGGCACTTCGATGCATTCAGGCCCATGCAGGAAGACATTATTCGGTCGGTACTCAATGGGCATGATACCCTTGCTTTGTTGCCCACAGGGGGCGGAAAATCGATTTGCTTCCAAGTTCCGGCAATGGTTATGGATGGGGTATGTTTGGTGATAACTCCCCTTATTGCATTAATGAAAGATCAGGTTGAGAATCTGAGTAAGCGTGGCATTCCGGCAGCAGCTATCTATCATGGTTTGAGCAGCACCGAACTCGAAGTAATTTTAGACAATTGTTTGTATGGAAAAAAATATAAGTTCCTGTATCTTTCACCCGAACGGCTTCAAACAGAAATGTTTAAAGCAAGACTTCCGAAAATGCAGGTTTGCCTAATTGCAATTGATGAGGCACATTGCATATCGCAATGGGGCTATGATTTTCGTCCGCCTTACTTAAAAATAGCTGAAGTACGAACTTTCTTTCCAAGTTTACCCATCTTGGCACTTACGGCTACTGCCACTACACAGGTAGTTGACGATATTCAAGAGAAGTTACATTTTAGAAAACCCAATGTATTTCGCAAAAGTTTTTTTCGTTCCAATTTAGCCTATATGGTTGTTAACGAAGAAGATAAATTGGGAAAACTGTTGCGTATTTGCAAGAAAGTGGATGCACCCGGAATTGTGTATGTGAGAAATAGAAGACGAACTAAGGAAATTGCAAACTTTTTGCAGCAAAACAAGATTTCTGCCGACTTTTATCATGCCGGACTTACCACCAAGGAACGCGACATGAAGCAATTTGCCTGGATGCAGGAAAAAGCGCGGGTAATGGTTTCGACCAACGCATTCGGGATGGGTATAGACAAGCCCAATGTAAGATTTGTTGTGCATTTAGACTTGCCAGATAGCCCAGAAGCGTATTTTCAAGAAGCCGGCAGAGCTGGAAGAGATGAGAAGAAAAGTTTCGCTGTAATCGTTCATAATCAAGCCGACCTATCGGAATTAGAGAAGAATCATGAGCGAGCTTTTCCACAGATTGACTTTATAAAAATGGTGTATAACTGCTTAGGAAATTATTTTCAGTTGCCGGTAGGAAGCGGCAAATTTGCAACTTACCCATTTAATATTGCTGAATTTGCAACAAACTTCAATCTGGATGCAGCAAGGGCTTTCAATTCATTAAAATTTTTGGAAAAAGAAGGATATTTATTAATGTCGGATTCACTGCATAGCCCATCGAAAATATACATACCAGCATCAAAAATAGACCTTTATAGATTCCAAGTTGCCAATCTTTCGTACGATTTATTTGTAAAAACCATTCTAAGATCGTATCAGGGAGTTTTTTCAGACTTCGTAAAAATCAATGAACAGGAGATAGCCAAGAGGGCAGGCATTTCTACAGATGAGGTTGCGAAAAAATTGAATTACCTATCCCAACTCAATCTGATTTGCTACGAGCCTGCAACCGAAAAGCCAACCATAACGATGCTCGAAAATCGCTTAGCAACCGACCATTTGCGCATTTCGCCGGAGGTTTATCACAGGCAGAAAGAGTTCGCACAGAAAAGGGTAATGGCTATGAAAGAATATGCCAATAATCCGCATCAATGTCGTAGCTTACAGTTGATTAGATATTTCGGGGAGAAATCGAATCAACAATGCACTATTTGCGATGTTTGTATAAGTAGAAAAAGCACGAGTGATAATTTTACAAATACGCAATTGTTGATACAATTGAAACAAAATCTATCGGAAAAGCCTTTACAACTAACCGAGTTTACAGAAATCCTACACGAAAGCCTTGACGAAAATACAACCGTATCGTTCTTGCAATGGCTAATTGATAACGAAAAAATAAAGGTTGACCCAAAATCGCAAGAAATTTTGTGGATGTAAGCACCCATTGCAGTATATTCTTCACATTAGAGAGAAAACGAGTACGACCTGAACCAATACAAATAAATCCTACATACTTGAATTTTGCCACCGATCTATGAAACACTACAAGCATATTTTTTTTGATTTAGACCGCACCCTCTACGATTTTGACCAAAACAATCGCAATACTCTGAAAGAAATCTACACCATTGCTGCGAAAGACCATAAGGATAATGGAGGATTCGAAAAGTTTTTAAATGCCTACAAAATAATCAACAAGGGTTTGTGGCAAAAATATAAAAACAAGGAAATAAGCAAGGAGCAATTGAACCATAGCAGATTCTCGCAAACCTTACAACAAACAGGATATGACCCAAATATGGCTCAAAATCTGGCAGATGCATATATCCGCCTTAGTCCTTTTCAAGTACAACTCATGCCGCATTGCATCGAAATTTTGGATTATCTATGCGGAAAATACGCTTTGCATATTATTACTAATGGTTTTTCGGAAATACAATTTCAAAAATTAGAAAGGTGTCGGCTTTCGGCGTATTTCCAACAAATCTTAGTGAGCGAAGAGGCCGGTGCGCAAAAGCCCGAAATGGCGATATTTGACCTAGCATTTTCCAAGACGGGAGCTACGCCCCAAAATTCGCTAATTGTAGGCGACGATCCCCAATGCGACATCCTGGGCGGTATGAATGCCGGAATGGATCAAGTATGGCTGTTTCAGCCAGGAGAAACATCAGAGTATAAGCCAACCTTTGCAATCAGCAGCTTGCTACAACTCAAAGATATTTTGTAAAGGCTTTACTAAGCCAAAGAAAAAAGCTCTATCGGAACAGACCTAAGCATTGAAGGTGGCAAGGGTTGTGATGCCCCCTTTCACTTTATCGCCGGGTTTTACTTTTATCACTGCATCGAGGGGAAGAAGGATATCCACTCTTGAGCCAAACTTAATAAAACCCAATTCGCTACCCTGCGACACATTCAACCCTTCCTGACCATAGCAAACAATTCGCCTGGCTAAGAAACCCGCCACTTGACGCAGAAAAACAGGATTGGCATGCTCGGTTTCGAGTGCAAGAGAAGTGCGCTCATTTTGCAAGCTCGATTTGGGATTCCATGCTAACAAATATTTGCCCGGATGATATTTGTAATAAAGAACCTTCCCCGAAATTGGGTACCTATTGAGATGCACATTCACCGGCGACATAAATATGGAAATCTGACGCATAGGCTTATCGAAATATTCTTTTTCGCGAGTCTCTTCTACCACTACGACTTCGCCATCTGCCGGGCTGATAACTCCATCGGGAAGGGTTGCAATGGATCGTTTAGGCGATCTGAAAAATTGCAACGACATGATTAAGAAAAAAACAAGGGGGGCATACACCCAATACCATGAACTATTTTCGACAGTTAGAAAGAACTCCATCAAAACAATGGCAAGCACAAGCAACAAGGTAAAGAAGGCAATCGTTTTGTACCCTTCTTTATGGATTTTGTATTTCATGAAAAATGATAATATTTCGGACTTTAGTTGATTTCGTTTTATTCTGTAGGGAAACGGATTTTTTACAGCGCAAAGTTAAGATAAACAAACACTATGGGTGCTGCAAGCAGGATGCCATCAAACCTGTCGAGAATACCTCCATGACCCGGTAGCATTCTGCCACTATCTTTCACATTCAAACTTCGCTTAATTAAGGATTCGAATAAATCGCCAAGGGTACTAAATACTACAACTATTGCAGCAATTATCAGCCAGTGATGAAAACCCGGCTCCGATGCTAATAAACTCACACAATAACTTGCAGCAAGAGTAACCACAGCACCTGCAATTGCTCCTTCCCATGTTTTTCGGGGAGATATGCGCTCAAAAAATAGTGTTCTACCAAATTTCGACCCTACTAAGTATGCAGCAGAATCGTTTATCCAAACCAATGCGAAAAAGCCAAGCAAAATTCCAGGGTAAAAATCATGGGTAAGGAAATTGCTATTAGGAAAAAACAATAACAAAGCCAACGGAGCGGCTATGTAAAAAATTCCAAAGTAGGTAAAGGCAATGTTGGCAATGGGATTCTTAGATTTGCGATAAATCTCAAAAATAATTGGCAAAGTCATGGTTATCAGATTCAATAGCATATCGTTGGTCTTTAAATAACCCAATGCAAGTAATCCACTACTTAAAAACAAAACCGAACCTGCTATTAAACCCGCAACAATATTAGGGCGAACATCCATTAAACAGCTCAATTTGTAAAATTCGAGCATTCCAGCAAGCGTTATCAGGAAGAAGAGGAGTATAAACAACCTAAGGTCAATAAGCAGCGAAAAAACAATTGCTGCTGAAAATGCGATACCAGTAAGAGTTCTTTTTAAAAAATTGCTCACAAAATCTCCTTATTGATAATTTGTTTGGCATTTATAACATCATCCGATTGCACATACAACTCCACCTCACCAAACAGATAAGCGGAGTCTTTTTTGTTTATCACAACTGCCTGAATGCCAAAATCTTCCAGAACAGCTTTATAAAACTCTGCTTGATGCAAATATTGGGAGCTATAAATTAAGTGCCAATCGCTAAGCATAAATGTAACCTATTTATTTGATTCTGTAAGAAAAAGGTACAATACTTTTGGCCCATGTGCTCCCATCACCAAAGTTTTTTCGATATCGGCAGTTCGACTTGGGCCTGCAACAAAAGTTATCATCGACGGATAGTTACCGTCGTTTCTCGTATGGATACTTGCAAATGCATCTTTTATATCGTAAACTATTTGCGATGGATAAGCAACTACAATATGTATTGGAGGGATTGCAAATACGCCTCTGCCACCTGAAACCTTGCTACTCATAACTACTGCACCCAGCCGGCTAACAAGATTTTCGCAGAAAGTGAGCGAAGCATCACATTGAGACAATTGCTCGGGCAGATTAAAAATCTCTATCTGCCGAAATTCAATCAAATTGCGCAAAAAGTCATCAGAACAAAACAGTTTTTTAATACCATTTTCTTCTAAAATAGTAGCTAACTGCAACCTCAATTCTTCTTCATCTTGAGAATAAAGAAAATTTCCGCCAAGCTTAGTAAAAGCTTCAGCAAATTCCACATCAGGATACTTATGTTCTGACTCGACGAACAACTGCTTGTCCGCCTCAATATAATCATAGAGTGCTGGTACCTTTTCGATAAGGGCACTCCGAACCTTTTTTAGAACCTTTTCTTTGGATGTGGATTCCTTCATCTGCTACAATAATTCCCTTACAGCTATTTGTCTTCGGGTGCTTTCTCAGAAATAACGGAGGGTTCTACACTATCGTTTTTATCTAATTTGGGTGAATTGCCATTTTCTTGTGCGCCAATAGGCGTTGCCTGTCGGGTCTCAAACACTTCCTTCCCTTTGTCAAAAGGTCGCGGTCCAAAGATGGTTTCCAAATCTTCTCTAAAAATTACCTCTTTCTCCAAAAGCAAGTCGCCAAGCTGAGAAAGTTTTTCTTTGTTCTCAATTAGGATATTTTTTGCCCTATTATAAGCCTGCTCTACTAAATTGCTAACTTCTTCATCTATCACCTGAGCAGTGCGTTCCGAATAGGGTTTTCCAAACGAATATTCCGATTGCCCGCTACTATCGTAATAGCTTACATTGCCTATGCGTTTGTTTAGCCCAAAGAATGCAACCATAGCATATACTTGCTTAGTAACTTTCTCAAGGTCGTTGAGGGCGCCGGTTGAAATTTTTCCAAAAATGATTTCTTCTGCAGCCCTTCCACCAAATATGGAAGTTATCTCGTCGTACATCTGCTCGAATGTTGTAATCTGCCTTTCTTCGGGCAAATACCAAGCTGCTCCCAATGCTTTACCTCTGGGCACAATAGTTACTTTCACAAGCGGATGAGCAAATTCTAAAAGCCAACTTACGGTAGCATGACCAGCTTCGTGATATGCAATTACTTTTTTCTCTGCTTGAGAGATAATTTTATTGCGTTTTTCCAAACCTCCAATAATCCTATCAACTGCATCTAAGAAATCTTGTCGCTCCACCAGACTTTTGTTTTTTCGGGCAGCTATCAATGCCGCTTCATTGCACACATTGGCAATATCGGCACCCGAGAAGCCGGGTGTTTGGCGGGCAAGAAATTCCGTATTTACATCTGGAGCATATTTCACAGGCTTTAGGTGCACATTGAAAATAGCTTTTCGTTCATCCAAATCGGGCATTTCTACATGTATCTGCCTATCGAAGCGACCGGCACGCATAAGGGCGCGATCGAGAATATCTGCCCTATTTGTTGCTGCAAGAATTATTACACCTTGGTTGGTGCCAAAACCATCCATTTCGGTAAGCAACTGGTTCAGTGTATTCTCACGCTCATCGTTGGCGCCCGTCATCGGGTTTTTGCCACGGGCACGCCCCACAGCATCAATCTCGTCAATAAATATAATACATGGAGCTTTTTCTTTGGCCTGTTTAAACAGGTCTCTCACCCGCGAAGCTCCAACTCCTACAAACATTTCCACAAAGTCGGAACCACTCAATGAGAAGAATGGCACCTGAGCCTGACCAGCAACGGCCTTTGCAAGCAGGGTTTTACCGGTTCCGGGAGGGCCTACAAGGAGTGCACCCTTGGGTATCTGACCACCCAAATCGGTGTATTTCTTAGGATTTTTCAAAAAATCCACTATTTCCAACAACTCTATTTTGGCCTCTTCCAGTCCAGCTACATCCTTAAAGCTCACATTCACTTGTGTGTCTTTATCGAAAAGGGTAGCCTTCGATTTGCCAATATTGAAAATTTGCCCACCTCCGCCGGCTCCTGCCATTCGCTTCATGATAAAAATCCAAAATACGATAAGCAATCCTATGGGCAACAGCCAGCCTAAAATGCCTGTAGCCCAATCGCGACGCACTTCTGGATACATGGCAAATCTTTCTTCGCGAGGCCAATCTATCTGGGCATCCCTAACTAATTGCTCAAAATTTTCTACAGAAGAAATTCTGAATACATAATGGGGCGTGGGAACATTTCCAAATCCTTCGCGGATAAATGCATCCTGAAATTCTTCTTTCTGCAATCGATCGGCTTTGATAAATACTTCAATAATTTCTTGATTGACAATATTTATTCTTTCCACATCACTCTTGCCATCTTCCAATGGTAATATTTCTTCTTCGAATCGCTTTTGCGAAATCTCTGTTGGACCTCCCTGACGACCGAAAAGGCTCAACCCTATAAGCACCACAACCAATGCTCCATAAATCCAATAGAAATTGAAGGGAGGCTTCTTTTTGCCTGATTTTTCGGGAGAGCTGCCAGATTTATTTGGTCCCAATTTTGGGGTAGTATTCTCTTTTTCGTTGTTCATTTTAAACATTTCGTGTAATGATTCTTGCTTCAATGTCTCAGATATCAACAACCTGAGTTCGGGGTGCATCTGCCCAAAGCGCTTCGAGCTTGTAAAAATGTCTGATGGGTTCTTGAAAAACATGCACCACCACATCCATGTAGTCTAAGAGAACCCACTCTCCGTTGGATGTGCCTTCCTTGCGCCTGGGCATAAGTCCAACTTCTTTCTTAACAATTTCCTCCACCGAATCGGCCAATGCGACCACATGGGTACGCGAAGTACCATGGCAAATCACAAATGAATCGCAAATGGTGGAGTTAATTTTGGCAAGATCGAGGGTAACAATCTCAAGCCCCTTTTTTTCAAGTATGCCTTTTACTATGCACTCGACTAAGGTTTTTGTCGATGTGGGATTTACTTTCCTTACTTTTGCTCTAATCATCAAAGCTTGATTAATTTCTTTGCAAAATTAACATTAATATCACAATTATTGTTGTTGTATTGTTGCGAATAATTGTTAATCAAAGGCCTTTTGTTGAAGTATAGTTTCAAATTCTTTCTAAAAAAAGCAAGCTGGAAAGTTGCAATTTCATTTTGCACTTTCCGTAAAACACACAAGCATTTTTTATGTTGCAATATGCTAAATATTAATATTTTACCCATTTTATGAAAACCGAAACCATTCAAATTCTACCGTACATACAAACAGATTCTACTAACAATGAAGCCTTTAGGCTGCTTCAAAATAGAGAAGTTGATGAAGGTACCGCTATCGTAAGTAGCTATCAGTCGGCTGGGAAAGGTCAGGGCGGAAACTCGTGGGAAAGTGAAGCTGGCAAAAACCTAATATTTTCTCTAATTCTTCGTCCTGTTTTTCTTGAACCATCCCGGCAATTCTTGCTCAGCCAAGCTGTTGCATTGGGTGTGCGCCAAGGCTTATCCAATTTATGCGATGGTTTGCCTTTCGCAATCAAATGGCCCAACGATATTTATCTATCCAACAAAAAGGTATCTGGTATGCTTATCGAGAACCGTATAATGGGTGCAAGGTACGATGTTGCTGTGGTTGGTGTGGGTATTAATGTAAACCAAGAGCGTTTTGACCAAAATTTGCCCAATCCATCATCGTTGAAAATCGCTACCCAGGTGCATTACAATCTCGATTTGGCTTTAGAAAAAGTATTAAGCTCCATAATGCAATGGTACAATTTGTTGAAAAAGCATGACTTCATGGCAATTGAACGAGCTTACCTAAGTTACCTGGAAGGCATGAATGAGATGAGGATTTTTGAGGATAATACGGGGAGATTCACAGGTTGCATAAAAGGAATCGACCCCTACGGCAAAATTATAATCGAAAAAGAAAATGGAGTAGCAACTACCTATGAAGTGAAGGAAATTAGGATGCTATTCTGATTTATTTAAAATGCTCCTGCAAGCGTTTTGCCATTAAATCAACAAGATTTTGCAATGGCTTTGATGCCATCATGCCCATAAAGGGGTTTAATTCTGCTTCTATGGCAATTTGGGCTGTGGAATGGTTAACCTTAAACGGCTGAATATTTATCAGCAAATTGTATGCAATAGGTTTACTACCAACCGATTCAATTAGAATACTTTTGCAGGGAACTTTACTCGTCATGCGCAAAGCTAAATCGGCCATACCTGGTATTGTGAAAGAGCAACTATCCGCATTGGCATTCCAATGGGTAATTTGCTCAGGCATAAGTGCTTCAAAATTTCTAAAATCGCTTAAAAAGGCAAAAACTTCTTCATCTGCAACCTTCAACTCCTCCCATTTACTTTCAAATCGTGTCATATCCAATATTTTGCATTACTATACAAACCAATTTCGTGGATTCTTCCTCCAACTTTGCAATACCATGAGGTCGTCAGCATTTATAGCACCTTCACTTAAAGCTGTTTGCAAAAGGCAATCGTAGTCTGTGAGGGAAAACAACTTGCAGTTGCCTTCTCGCAAGGATGCATCGGCATCGGGCAGCCCATAACTAAACACCGACAACATTCCCAACACTTCGAGGTTTGCCTCCCTTAAGGCATTAACAGCCTGCATACTACTCTTGCCGGTAGAAACCAAATCTTCAATTACTACAGTTTTCTGCCCCGCAATTACTCTGCCTTCCACTGTTTTGCCCAGTCCATGTGTTTTTGCTCCGCTTCGAACATACACAAAAGGTAAGCCCAGCTCCTCGGCTACCAAAACTGCAGGTACAATTGCACCTGTTGCTACACCTGCAATTAGCTCAGTTTTGGGAAAATGCTCTTTTAGCAAACGAGTCAATTGCAGTGCTATTTGCCTGCGCACCTGTGGAAATGAGATAGTTTGACGCAAATCGCAATAAATGGGCGATTTGATACCCGATGCCCATGAATATGGATTGTGGGGATTTATTTTTACTGCTTGTATTTTGAGCAAAAAACTGGAAATCAAAAATGAGGTTTCACCTTCAACGGACATATTGTATGATTTTTTTTGACTAACAAACATACTTGAAAATTCGTTAAACAATGGCATATTTGTAAATAAAATTCCCACTGCAAAATCTTATTTAACCGTGTACACAATCTTTTTCTCAGAACAAAAGCTAATTATAGACTGCCATCCAAATAGGGAGCCGAATTTTGTTAGCGTTCGAGCTTATTCGACAGTTGACAATTATATGACTCAAATACTTGAATTCCTGAATAATCCCACTTCAGGAAAAAACCTTGTGCTAGCGAGTACGCATCCAGAAAAACTCTTTTTGCATATCAAAAATATTTTCAATTATTTGGAAGCAGCTGGTGGTTTGGTAACCAATCAACATGGAATGATGCTTATGATTTACCGAAATGAGAAATGGGATTTGCCGAAAGGCATCATAGAAAACAATGAATCGCCATTGAATGCGGCAATGCGCGAAATAGAGGAAGAAACCGGCATCGGCAGATTACAGGAGCCACAACCCATTACAGAAACCTACCATTTCTACAACAGCACGGCAAGATGGTGTTTAAAGAAAACCTATTGGTATAGATTTAGCACATCCGACAACCAAGACCCAACTGCCCAAGTGAGCGAAGGCATTCAGAATGCACGATGGTTAGCAGCAGAAGAAGTTAAACTTTTGCTTCCCAACGCGTATGCATCCATCAGAGATGTGATGGAAAAGGCAGAAGCGTTAGGAAAATAAAAATCAAGATAACTTAAGCCTCGCCGGAACAAAAGCAAAAACATCGCCTCCATTGCGGATAATTTCTCTTACAATGGATGAATTGATATGCGTATGCTCGGGGGTTGTTAGCAAAAAAACTGTTTCGATATCCGGATGCATACTTTTGTTCATTTGCCCTATGGTTCGCTCAAACTCAAAATCTGCACTTGTACGCAATCCCCTCAAGATAAAACGAATATTCTCCTTCAAGCAATAGTCTATCGTAAGCCCCTGATAGCTAACTATCTCTATTTTTGCGTGGTCAGCAAATACTTCTTGCAACCACAGTTTTCTCTGTTCCAATGGGAAAAAACCATGTTTTTCGCTGTTTACTCCTATTGCCACAACTATTTTATCGAATAAGGGAAGTGCCCTCAAAATTACCGATTCGTGTCCCTTTGTAATAGGATCGAATGAACCCGGAAAAATGGCTATTCGTTTCATAGTTTTGAATTAGGGTTGTTCAAAGATAGAAAAATTCACCTTACCGTAGTTTCTTTTGTCTATCAGCCTTGTATTACTATCGAAATGCAGCCTGCTGGGGTGTTCCAAAACCAGCCACCCTCCTGAAACCAAAATATTGCGCTCCAACACTAAATTTGGCAATGTTTCGATATCCGATAAATCGAAAGGAGGATCGGCAAAAACAATATCGAATTCAGATCTGCAAGTGGCAAGAAACTTGAACACATCAGCCCTAACCACCATCATGTTTTGCGATAGTTCTAAGGATTGTATGGTTGACCCAATAAATGCTGTACATCGTGGATTGCTATCCACTGCTACAACTCTACCTGCACCCCTGGATGCAAATTCATAAGAAATGCTTCCTGTACCGGCAAACAGGTCAAGCACCCTTAGACCATCAAAATCGAAATGATTGTTGAGAATGTTAAAAAGAGCTTCCTTGGCAATATCCGTAGTGGGGCGAACGGGCAAATTGCTTGGAGGTTTTATGATTCTTCTTTGAAATTTACCGGATATTATTCGCATAGTGCAGCCTGTATCAAGTTGTAGTACCTATGCACATTACCGCTCCATTCTTCTGGTAAATTTTCAGGCAATCTAGAGGGCATCGCTAAAACCACTTTGTTGAAATAAAACGAAAGGTATTGAAAATTTGCTGATGTTTCTTCTATTTCACCGGCTAAAGCAATAGTCATTTGCCCTGGGTCTTTGTTGAATTGCTCAAGAACATAAAACAAGTAATACATCAAGTCAGCAAGCGTTTTGTAATAAAAGGCGTTGCAATATTGAAGTTTCCCTTTATTGAACAGTAGAATTTCGAAATGCGAGGATTTTATGTTCAACAGCACATGGAATTCTTGCGGATTATTTTGCAAGGATTCTAATGCCGACTCGATGATGAATGCTGATGTATGAAACAGTTGGGAATTTGGAATAGTAGCTCTCAATTCGTTTCCCAGACTTTCAGGATAAGGGAAAATGCCGTAGGCGTTGAGCCTTTGGAGTCTGTCAGCGTGCACCGCGTAGCCTTCGGGTTTTTGATTACAGAACTCCTGTAAAGTTTTGCCACTTGAATCCGAATATAATTCAGCCGGAACTAAGACATACTGAGGATTGAAATACAAAACATTTGCCTTGTAGAAGTTGGAATCTGCTGCAAGATAGGCGCTTTGTAATTCTCGAAAAATTTGCGAAAAATTTAGCTGGGCAACACCATCTATGTAACTGTATGTCTCCAGCAATTCAAAATTCAGAGGATTTCCAGAGGCAATCAACAAAGAAAATCCATCGGGCAAAAGCTCGATGGATAATACTTTCTTTGTTTCCGTCTCTGAAAGATTCGACTTGCAGGCAATAGTTTGAACCTTACTAAGCGGGGCAAACATTGTAATGGATTATTCCCAGTTTCCGTCGGTCTTGGCTTCCATGATAGAGCCAACCCTTAACCCTTCTTTGCGGGTATAATAAATTCTCCATGGTAGATTGCCCAAAAATTGCTCCGGCATGGCAAATGCCTCAAATACTGGCAACATCACCATACTTCGTTCAATCATGGATGATGCCATTGAAAATCTCTGACCTCCGCTATAAGGAACAAAAGGCAGAGAATCCAATGGATATGCTGCATGCACTAACAAAGTATCCATGGCAGGCATCCAAAATGTGTCCCTTTCAACAATTCCTAAACGCAATGCCTGGGCTTCGGTAAGCGTATCGGGTACTGTACCGATAGCTCTTAGAATTGCGATAGAGTCGAATCTAACAAAATTCACCAAGGAATCGAGGTCACCTAGAAAACGACCATGCCTTGTACGGTGGGCCAACTGAATTGACCTAATGTCTTTCAACCTTTCAATAATTGCAGCTTCGCGACGCTCGGCCTCTCTATTGAAATGCACCGGCTCCATTATGCTATCGTAAATAAGGTATCCCAATACCACAATCACCAATGCCAAAACAATTTGAATAGCTGATTTCATACTAAATGCTTAGTTTTTTTATAAGGGTACAAAGGTAGATTAATTTCATTGCAAGTACACTGAAAATTGAAGTATAAAATTTCGGGACTGCAATTTGAGTGCAAATATTCAATTTTTTTTTAAGGTTTTCAAAAAGTTTTTATTCAAAATTTGTTTTTTTTGAATGCCTATTAAAATCCTTGAAATGCCCTATCGAGATGATGGGTTCTGCGCGTAAGTTTAAGGTCTTGCAGTACGGATGCTTTTACTCTGATGGTAAAATTGTAGCTTTGGCGAAACCCAAAGGGTATCCAGTTGAAAGTCATTTCCCAGCAGTGCAAATCGCGATGAACATCAATGGAGGTATAGGTTATCTCGTTTCTATCGAAATCGTAGCCTGTTCTAAATCCTATCCGCCAATTGGGTGTAAGCGAAACACTACCATTCACATCTAATGTTTGTATCAATGTTCTTGTAAAAGAGTCTTTTACAGGGTTATACAAGGAAGTATAGTTGAAGGTGTAATTGAATTGCAATGACCACGGCACTTCAAAGTTTACAACATCCGGACCTCGGTGGATTTGGTCGTGGATGTTTGCCGCTGGCTGCTGTAAAGCTGCCTGATTATCTATGCCGGGAGGTACGCCCGGAGGGGGCTGCATCATACCATTTCCGCCACGCTGGGCATTTCTATCGTTACCCAAAGTATATCCCAGACTGAAGCTCCATGTAGTATTATTCAACCTAAAAGGAACTCCGCGTGTATCCCACAAAAACCTATTGATGCGTCTTCCGGTTGCATCGGTTTCGTAGAGTGTCCAACTACTTGTGTGGGTGAGGTCAACCCTATCGAACAATCTCGTGCGGGCCGAAACTACTATATCCGAAAACCTGAGAGAATCGCGGGCAAAATCGTATCCACCGGTAATAGTAAAATTATCCAAAAGGTTAATTTTTCGCTCACCAGCATTAGCGGTATCTCGGCGATCACGCACTTTCATTTCCAGATTGTTGGTTAAAGAAAAATTTAAACTTCCAGACCGACCTGGGCTTGGCCCTCCAAAAATCCCTTGCTCAAAAATTGCATAGCGCACTTCGCGGTCTAAGCGTGGGTTGAAATAACTTTGGTAATAACCCCAAAATGGACTTCCAAAATCGGGTCGCATACTAAAACCTACCGAAGGAGTTACAACATGCCTGATAGCCCTCACTGGTCCTTCTCTAAACTGTACTAAGCCAAAAAGCCGAGTGCTCATGCTCGAGGAAAAGCTGAAATCGTGAATTACATTGAAACCCGGGATAGTATCGATCACCGTACGCCCATGTATTGGTGCCTGACCCGGTAATGTTATTGTAGATGGATCCCAACGCTTACGAATGGACGAAAAATACCACAACATATTATAATTTAAGCTGCTGCTAAAATTGAGATGCCTTAACAATCTAAATGAATGAGAAATGGGTATGGAGTGCCTAATGCCATTGCGAAACTGCCTTAGCGTTTCTCTTCTAAAAAGCAAGGAATCGGCAGTGCGCAAATCGTTCCTTGCATTCATGCTGTAATTAATGGTGATATCTTCAAACCACCGCGTGCGTCCGTCGCCACCCGGTCTGCTAAAGGGTTTTATGCGGTTTACATTGAAAGATATTTCCGGAAGGCTTAAATCTACGGAGCGATTGAGGGTGTTTTGACTATGCCTGAAATTCGCCGAAAAGTTACCCCAAGTCCCCAAAGTGGCAGAATAGCCAACATTGGAAGAAAAAGTATTGGACAAAAAATCTTGGTGAGATACGGGATTGAACCTACTTGATTCTGAGCTACCTGCATTTACACTTGCTCTAAAAACGCTATTGGGTCTGGCGGCGGGATCTTGGTTGTGATTCCACATGATACGAAAATCCCTGCTGCGTTCATACCCAGGCAATCCTGGCTCACCAAGTATGTTAATGGCGTATGCAAGATTTAATGACCCGCTATAGCGATAGCGCACCCGGTAGTTGGAGCCTAATCGCAATCCCCAACTGCCTCTGGAATAAATATCGCCTGTGAGCGAAAGATCCATATTATCGTTTACAGCCCAATAAAAACCACCGTTTTCGAGATAAAACCCCCTATTGGCCGATTCGCCATAAGAAGGCATCAGAATACCGGAAGCTTGCCCTCTGCGGTTGGGGAAGAAACCAAATGGCACAATCAAAGGCGTAGGAATACCTGCAACCACCAAGTATGCAAAACTGGTTATAATTTTATCGTCGGGGATCATTTTTGCCCTATTGAAGGCGATATGAAAATGCGGTTCGGGGTTGTCGCAAGTGGTAAACTTCCCATCCTGCACATGAATCACACGATCGTCGTGAATTTTTACCACCCCGCCATGCAAAAATCCTTCGGCTTCTTCTGTAATCACATCAATGGTACGACCTCGGCGGGTCTCAAAATTGTACCACATTTGCTTCGATTGAAATGAGTGTGGATCTTCGGTAAATATCGGAAATTGGTGCATAAGACCAAGAGAATCGGGAATACCGGTGGCATATAGCTCGTTTCGACGAAAATCCAACTCCACATATCCTGCCGTAAGATGTATCCTTCCATAGGTAACTTCTACATTGCCATAGAGATATACTTTTCTATTAATAGCATCGAAAAAGATGCTGTCGCTAGCCGTATAATCTACCCTTGCCCCAAGAATGGTTCCAGTTCCTCTATGGGCTGCAGGCGGCACTGCTATAGTATCGCCAATTTCTGTTTCCACTGGTAATGAAGGTATTTCTGAAACATTGGGTAATATAGCAGGGGGTATTTCGGGTTCACCTTCAACAATAGTATCCGTAATTGACCGAGTAGATTCGTTTTGCAGGTTTGGAACGCTATTTGGAGCAGAATTCCTAAATCGTATAGTAGTACCGTGTTGCTCGCTACTTACAGAACCAGATTTAGTATTACAAAACGGACAAGGCGAAGCAATCGATGCAGTTGCAGAAAACAAAATCAGAGAAAACAGCACAAGCCAACCTAAAATCCGAAATTTCGAGATAGTGAGCAACTTTTTAATGTTAATTTTGTACAATAATGTAGGGGCTTGCACCTTTTAACAGAAAAGGGTTTAGAGTGCAAAGCTAAGAATTTTTAACCAAATGCGAGTTGGAATGGCAGTCTTAATTTTTGTAAGCCTTCTTATGCTGATGTTATTTCCGGCTTATTCCACTGCTGATCGTACGGGATTTGTAAACACAATTGTGATTGATGCCGGTCATGGCGGCAGGGATCCAGGGGCGGTTGGAAGCAAAATCAAAGAAAAAGATGTGGTTTTGGCATTGGCCTTAAAAGTAGGCGAATTAATCAAGACGAACCTGCCCGATGTTAGGGTGGTTTATACACGCACCACCGATACATTCGTTGAGCTGCACCGTAGGGCGCGAATTGCCAACGAAAATAATGCAGATCTATTTGTTTCTATACATTTGAATAGTGTTCGCTCATCCAGCCCCTTTGGAACCGAAACTTTTGTGATGGGATTACATCGTTCAGAGGCAAATTTGGAGGTTGCAAGGCAAGAGAATGCAGCGATTCTTTTCGAGGAAAATTTTGAGGCTGAATATGATGGTTACGATCCGAATTCGCCGGAATCCAGTATAATTTTTTCACTTTTCCAGAATGTATATCTCAATCAAAGTCTTTTGGCAGCATCATTGATACAAGATCAATTTAGAGAACACGCCAGGCGTGTAGATAGAGGGGTGAAGCAGGCCGGGTTTTTGGTGCTTTACAGGGTAACAGCTCCGGCGATTTTGGTTGAAGCCGGTTTTATCAGCAATCCCGCAGAACAAGAATTTCTAGCTTCCACAAATGGGCAACGGCTAATTGCTCAATCCATATTCAATGGAATAGCCGAATACAAGCGGCAACAAGACTTGCTTGCTACGAATTTTACAAATAATGCCCAAGCATCTGTTGCTCGACCCACCACCCCAGCTTCAACCCCAGAAAGGAATGTTGGCAACCAACCCACATCCGCAGCAGTAACTCAAGTTGAAGTTCCTACTGCTAATGCTGGTACAACTTCTTTACCTGAAGTAACCTTTAAAGTGCAATTTGCAACTTCGCCCACCCAAAGACCAATAAATGCACCGGAATGGAGAGCATTGCAGCAAATCGAAATGTACTTTCACCAAGGAATTTATAAATACACATCTGGAGTTTTTTCAACACTTCAGCAGGCAATAGCGCATCAAGCTGTGGTTCGAAATGCCGGGTTTAGAGATGCATTTGTGGTGGCATTTAAAAACAACGAAAGAATATCCATTGAAAATGCACAAAGACGCTTGCAGCAGCTACAAAAACGATAGTAATCATGTATTTTTATTTAACCCTCAATCGAATCAAAATGTACTACTACGGTAAAGTGTTATTAAAAACCCAACAATCATAATTTGAAGCACTTAACAGCTCAATTTTGCAACTTACATTCATCATAAATCGATACTTAAAAACAAGGGAGTAATGGTGCGACATTACAAAACGATTTTGAACAAATATTCGGATAACATCCAACCATTAAAAGAAAAAAATTAAAATTAAAATGAAATTGAAACGAGAAGTAAAAATTGGTTTTGTAGTACTGGCTGCGCTTTTTCTGTTTATTTGGGGATTGAATTTTCTTAAAGGCAGACAGCTTTTTTCGCGACAATTGTACTTTTATTCTGTATATACCCATATTGACGACTTGATGGCGACCAATCCCGTAACCGTGAATGGAGTAGTAATTGGGCAGGTGCAAAAAATCTTTTTTCACCCCGATGGTTCAGGAAGAATTGTAGTAAGGAGTCTTGTTCAACAAAAAATTCCCATTCCAGCAAACTCCATTGCACGCCTTGCTTCTGCAAGCTTGATGGGAACAAGAGAAATACAAATAATTTTAGGTGATTCTAATGCAGAGATTGCTCATGGCGACACTCTGAGTTCAGAAATTACAGCATCATTTTCCCAAGAGGTTAGCGAGCAGCTTATGCCAATCAGGTTACAAGCTGAGACTTTGCTCGCCCAAATTGATTCGATGGTATCTGCAATAAATAATATCTTCAATGAACAGACACAGAAGAGTATTTTAGCAAGCATTGAAAGTTTGAGGATAACTGTTGCAAACATTGAGAAAACCACTGCAACTGCAAACACTGCTTTGGATGTGCAATTCAAACAGCTTTCCCAAATTTTGGTGAACGCCCAGAGTATCACTGCCAACCTACAAGCGCACAATCAAACTATAGGAAGTATTCTTCATGACCTTTCACAAACTTCTAACAATTTGGCTGCCATACAAATTGGCGAAACCATGGATAAGGTGAACGCATCTATGACCGAATTTAACGACATAGTAAGTAAAATAAACCGTGGCGAAGGCACAATTGGGCTGCTTATTCACGATGAGGCACTTTACAGAAATCTTGAATCTTCGGCCAAACAACTCGATTCTCTTTTGTTGGATATAAGGCAGAATCCTCGCAGATACATTAATGTTTCGGTCTTTTAGCTTTAGGCAAATTCTTCCATACCTTCGATTTATTGTTTAGAGAAACCGTCTTTGGTAGTAGAAAATAGGTAATCCTGAAAACTGTTTTGTAGAATGAAGGCAAAGAGCATAACACTTGGATTATTATTTTCTGTATTGCTGTTGAGCCATGCAACTTTGGTTTGTGGAACCACGGCAGTAGCCAACCCTTTGTTTCAGCAACTTCAACTATTACAGCAAGATGAGAGGATGCGCAGTGCATCCATGGGATTTGTTGCAATCGACATCAATACTGGGGATACATTAGCCAGCATAAATCCGCATGAGGCTCTGGTGCCAGCATCCATACTTAAAATTGTTACTACAGCCACAGCATTCGAATTATTGGGTGCCGATTACAGATTTCGAACCGTTCTGGGCACCAACGGAATGGTTGACCCCTATGGTACCCTTCATGGCGATTTGATTGTAAAAGGGAGCGGCGATCCCACATTCGGTGCTACAAGATTTCCACAAAGCAGTGCGTTGGACAGTATATTTAACTATTGGTATGCTTTATTAAAAACTGCCGGTATTGAAAGGGTTGCGGGTAGGGTGTTTGTTGATGAGTCGGTATTCGATACACAACTCATTCCCAGAGCTTGGCTTTGGGAAAATATGGGCAATCATTTTGGAGCCGGCACAAGTGGAATGTCTGCAATCAACAATGCCGTTACCATCATTTTCCAACCTGGCCAAAGTGTAGATCAACCTGCTGTGGTTCTACGCACCGAACCCCAAGTTCCGGGCATGATACTTCGCAACTATGTAACCACCGGAGAGCGCAATTCGGGGGATCAGGTTTGGATTTTTGGTGCTCCTTATCAACAGGAAAGAATGCTCCATGGAACCGTACCTTTTGGAGCATTAGAATTTCCCGTTCGGGGTTCTTTGCCCGACCCTCCGCTATTTGTTGCAGAAAGTTTTTCACGCTTTTTAAATGATAGAACGATTTATACAGCTCTAAGCCCTACAACACACCGTATTGCCAACCTAATGGAATTGCAAATCCCCACGCTGACCCACACATTTGGACAATACAGCTCGCCTCCATTAAACTACATTGTTTCTCAAATAAATCTATTTAGCGAAAATTCAGCTTCAGAAGCACTTGTGAAAACTCTTGGACTTCAGACCACAACGCCTGCAACTTTTTCGGCAGGGTTAGCTGTAATCAGAAATTTTTGGCAAAATGCAGGCATTTCTACCAATGGGATGTTCTTGTTTGATGGAAGCGGTTTGGCACCGTCCAATAGAATTACAGCGGGCCAAATGACGGCAATACTGAGGCATATTGTAAGCCGACCCTATTTTCAGCAATTTCAGGAAAGCCTCCCGCTTGCCGGTCGCAGTGGAACGATGCAAAATGTATTAAGAAACACAGCAAGCGAAGGAGTATTGAGAGCAAAAACAGGGACGCTTTCCAATGTAAGGGCATTTGCAGGCTACACCACAACCCTCAGTGGGCGCAGAGTAGCTTTTGCATTCATGGTAAACCATTTTCATGGCACTGGCACCGAATTGCGAAACGAGATGGTCAAAGTTTTGGATGCAATTACAAGATATAATCAATAATTGGCGTTTTTAGGAAAAATTTTAAGCAAAAAGCGATTAAAATAAAAAATCAGCATAATTTAGCGGCTAATTACCTATTGTATTGAAATATTAAATATTTGAAATCATGCAAGATATTGAATGGGGAAATCTTCCTTTTGGTTATTACAAAACCGATTATAATGTGAGATGCTACTACAAAGACGGGAAATGGGGTGAAGTTGAAATTTCTAATTCGGAATATATAAACATTCACATGGCTGCTACTTGCCTGCATTATGGGCAGGAGGCCTTTGAAGGAATGAAAGCCTATAGGGGCAAAGATGGCAAGATAAGGCTATTTAGGTGGCAGGAGAATGCCAAACGCTTGAGGAAATCAGCAGACGGAATTTTAATGGC